>CALEMW010000053.1 GCA_937910695.1 uncultured bacterium | reverse complement strand
ATGGCTGTCGTCAGAAATGAGACGGCTCGAGTCGGCGACCTGGCGAAGCGTCGACTTCACCCGAACCGACCCCGATTCGAGTTGCTCGATAGCGTTCAAGATCGGCCTGGCGATGATGCGGGACAACCGGAGCGCGACGAAGACTACCACCATCCCTATCAAAAGAACTCCACCCATCCCACCGATGATGAGCCGACGAACCGGAGTATACAGTTCCCTGCGGTCCGCCTCCACCATCAGGATCCAAGGATCCCCGGGGTGGTACCGATAGGCCTGGACGACCGTCCGCCCCTGGTGATCTTCAGCCTCGACAACCAAACCCGTTTGTTTCAGATCATTCCGCCGGATGTCTTCAACCACTTCCGGCGCAAGATCAGGCTGAGACGGATCAAGGTTGCGCCCCTCTTCGTTGAAGATCGCAATGGTTCGCTCTGCTCCGTGTTCGAATTTTTCTAGGAGAGTCTGAACCATGAAGTCATTGCAGATCTCGATCACGATTACGCCTTCGCCGTTCGCAGAGACCGGAGTCAGGCTCAACTGGTGCAGATGATGTTGTTCCCTGAAGGAAAACAGGTCGGTGAGGAGGGGTTCATGCAGGGCGCGCTGATACTCTCGTAACATACCGAGGTTCTCACCTAGATGGGCAGTCGCTTCATCGTCATGAGGCGGGCTCAGAAGCACTTGCCCTTGTCCGTCGGTCAGGAAGATGTGGTGGATCTGCCCCCAGGACTCCGACTGAAGGGTCGCCATGGCGGACGAGGTCATCGGAGCGGATGCGTGACCGGAGTCTTTCAGGAATTCGGACATCTCCGCTCTCAACATGGGGTTGGCCGTCAGCATGGTCCCGTAACCATGAATCTCCTCGGCATGTTCGGTCAGAACCTGTCGCTTGAGGTCCAGAATATCGACCATGTTCTCATTGATGTACGATCTCATCTGGAATGCGGCGTGGTGTATGAACCAACCAAGCACGACACCGACCGGCAGTATGGCCGCGATCACAATCGCCCAGGAGAACCGTGTTTGTAGAGATTTCAATTCCACACCCTTTCTTGATACAGTTCCTCTCTCATCGTCCGAATGTGGGATGGCTTAATGATTGATTGCACTCAATAGCCCAAGAAACTCATGGGGCATGACGTCTTCATGACACACGAAAACCTTTCTTTTCATAGCTTTGAAAGCGTCAGGCACCGCGGGCGCGGTGCCGTTCCAACAGAGGTGCAACGATGACCACGACCACAGGATCCCCCTATCTCGCCGCCCTTCGGGGTGAAGCCCACGAACGGCGCCCCATCTGGGTCATGCGCCAGGCCGGACGCTACCTTCCCGAATACCGCGAAGTGCGCGCCAAGACCTCCTTCATCGGCCTGTGCAAGACTCCCGAACTGGCCTGCGAGGTCACGCTGCAGCCCATCCGCCGCTTCGGCTTCGATGCGGCGATCCTGTTCAGCGACATCCTCGTGCCGTTGGAGCCCATGGGCGCCCCGTTCAGCTTCGACGACGGCGGTCCGAAGATGGACAAGGCCGTGCGCCACGAGGACGACATCCGCGCCCTGCGCGTGGTCGACTCCCGCGAGCACACCGGCTACGTGGCCGACGCCATTCGCATGATCAAAGGGGAGCTGGGCGCCAAGACGCCGCTGATCGGCTTCGCCGGAGCGCCGCTGACCCTCGCCTCGTACATGATCGAAGGCGGCGGTTCGAAGAACTTCGAGCACCTCAAGGGCATGCTCTACTCGCGCCCCGAGCTGCTGACCGAGCTGCTCGACAAGCTGGCGGATCAGATCCTCGACTACATGCTGATGCAGGTGGAGGCCGGCGTAGACGCGCTGCAGCTCTTCGACACCTGGGGCGGCATCCTCCATCCTGCCGACTACGCGAACATCGTGATGCCGGGCATCCGCAAGATCCTCGACGGACTGGCCGACGCCGGCGTACCGCGCATCTACTTCCTCAAGGGCTCGGCGCCGTTCCTCGACCACGTGAAGACCCTCGACGCCGAATGCTTCGGCCTCGACTGGACCCTCGACCTGGCCGAGGCCGCCGCGAAGCTCGACCGCCCAGTGCAGGGCAACCTCGACCCGCTGTGCCTGTTCGGCTCCCACGAGGAGATCAGGCGCC
>CALEMW010000052.1 GCA_937910695.1 uncultured bacterium | reverse complement strand
GCATAATTCACCTATCCGTAGGGTGATGTCACAAATTATGTCCATATTTGAGTAATATCAATTCATCACTTGACGGATATCCGATAAAAAGTAAGATTTTAGCTACATTTCCATTTTTTCAAGATAATATGTCATTAGATGGAAAATCTTCCATCTAATATTGCTGTTAGCTTTTAGGGAGACTTCCTACAGGCCCTGAAGGGTCTGAACGGCGTAGTCGAGCTCGACGTCTTCACCATTCGAATAGGCGACCATGTTTTCCAAAGTCTTCGGGACGGCTATGTCGGGGTGCACACCACCTACTCCGTTGCGGCTATCGAGCTGAACCGTTCTGTTCGAATTGAGCGACTGTCCATAGGGAAAGTGTAACTTATAGTCCCCCGGCATGGTAGCTTCCCCACCCGTCATCCCAAACGAACCGTTGGTTCCCCAGAAACCCAAAACCTGTCCCTGGGGGAGATTTTGGATGGCCATCGCGACGCCCTCCCCCGAACTTATCGTGAGGGGATTGACTATCACAATAACCGGTCCTTCGTAGTGCGGCGTCTGGGGAGAAATATTCAGGGCTACATTCCTGCCTATGATCGCATTTTCGTCGTCGAGAAGAATGTTCTCGAACGTACCAGTGATATTGTTGTACCAGTTCTGGTATTCGTAGAAAGCAGGCGCTTGATAGAAGAAGCCCGAGAGAGCGGCCGCCAGGGAGTCAGATCCTCCCATGTTTGCGCGAAGATCGACAATTATTCCCGGCACGTCAAGATCCGTGAAGTACTGTATCGCCTCCTTGAACTCATCGTAGATGGGAGTGAGGGGATCAAGACCTTCCTGATACGCCACAAAATCCATGAGTGCTCCGAGAAAGAGATATCCGTATCCAGATGGCAGCAGATGGTAGTGGATCAGATCGTTAATATTCACTTTCCCCCAAAGGGAGCTCTTCTTACGGATTTCCCCTCCATCGTCTGTCGCCGTCAGCGTTACAGTCTGTTCGCCTCCACCACCATCCTTCCTGAATGTTACCGTCGACTGCGAGCCCTCTGGTCTGATCACGAGCATCTGATATTGCTTGAGCAACCTGTGCTCATTTGTAGCGGGCGGACCGAGCGAATATGTCCATAATATCGATTGGGCCGCCAAGGCCTCCGCTATGGGGAGGCCGTCCCACGCAACTATCTCGTCGCCCAGCTCTATTCCGGCTTCTGCCGCAGGGCCACCGTCGGTCACGACATATGTTACGACCCTCCCGTCATCAAGTCCTGTGATAGCCACACCGAAGCTGCATCGATTTTTCGCGAAGAGCAGATCGACGATCTCCCCACCCAACATCGATACATGGCCGTCTGGCAGGAAGAAGATGTATTCCCTAAGTGCTGTGACAAATGCGATCTCGTCGCCGTCTGTCTCCGCCTGGACGATCTTTGGTCTCGTCACGGTCTTCATGGCTTCCCAATCTATCCCCTTCCACTCAGTAAACGCGTACGATGCCGAAAACTGAGCATGTAAAGCGTCGAAGGCTTCGGTCCAGGTCATTTGGGTATAATCGCCTGCCGGCTGTAGCTGGAACGGCGCGCTCGAGCTGCTCGAGTTGTCCGAACATGCACCGAACAGGAAAAGACACAAGGAGAGGACAGCAATCTTGATGAAAAGATGGAATCTGAATAGTTTGAAAATGTTCATTTCTCTGTAGCCACCGCACTGCGAATTTTATCCGCTATTGCCTTGAGGTTTTTCAAGTAGTCCTTTGGCAGGGGATGGAAGAACTCGACCCTGACGCTGATCGCGCGAGAGATAAGACATTGCTTTTTATGGGAACTCTAATAGAGAAAACTCCTGTGTGTCAAGGGCAAAATGGCCACAACATCTGGGCGTGAGGCAGGATTGCGCTCAAGAGGTTTTTCAGGAAAGTGGCTTTAAGAGCGACCGGGCCTTCAAGGGATGTGATTTACGGGAAATTGGTATCATTTGAGCCGAATCTTGAGACACCACTCCGTCAGATCCTTTGGCCGTTTTTGAAGAAATCATCCCCGCCAGAGAATGGGATCTTCGATAAGTCTATGCCTCAATTGGATATTCAGGACCGCAGTAGAGATAATCGTCACAGGATGAGACCTGAAAGTCTCACCTATCTGGGTGGTGGCATTATCTGAAGAGATTTTCCTTTTCCGAGCTATACAGTATGGATCAGAATAATCGCAACATTTTGTAGTTGCGCCTCTATTGGCTGTTGATCCAGATGTGAAGCTTTCCTAAATTAATCTTCTGTTGAGCTCGGAACCTGGAGGCTTGAAAATAGCAGCTGCCCGGCACGATTTTTTTTGGTGCAGCATTGTGAAGGTTGGTGATTCTAGTCTTGAGTTTGAAAGTTTAACACACGCCCGCAAATCATCGCTGCTAACTCTCTTTGAAAAAGATCAAAAACCATCGGAA
>CALEMW010000051.1 GCA_937910695.1 uncultured bacterium | reverse complement strand
GCCGTCCGAAAAGTTCACCTCAGCCACGGCCTCTTGGTGGGCGTTCTTGTTGGGGCATGAGAGACAAACAGCCGCAAACGCCAGCATGACAACGATAAATATGATGAAGTGCTTCACTTGGATCCCGGTCCAGGTCGTTGACGTTCAGGGCGTATCCTACTGGTGATTATGCGCTCGCCTCCCGCGCCTTCGGCGCCTCCTCCGACCCGACTCCCTCAAAGTCTAGAACCCTCAAGGCAACCTCACGCCGACGAGCGATGAGGATCAAGGAGTCGCCCACCTGGATACGCTTCAGGTTCTCGTATTCCTTTTCCTTGGGGTTGACGATCATCCTCCGCCGATCTCCCTCCAGCCTCACAAATCCAACAAGAAGAGTCGTCGGCGTATCGCCATTGGCTTCTCGCTCTCGGCTCCGCTCTCCGATCCAGCGAACGACCGAGAAGAAACCCTGTTTCGCCACTTCGAGTCCCGCCCAGTTCTCCGGCACCTCGATCATGTAGAACTCATCGGTGTCATCGGAGAAGACGAGCAACTCGCGCAGTACATGAGTCAAGCCGCGTGATATGTTGCTCTGGGCCACGGCCTGTATGTTCAGATCCGCGTGACACACGACTTCGTCCACCAAGGCCAGACCCTCGGTCTTGAAAAGCTGAGCTCTGTCCGGGTTGATCATCTCAATGATGATCCGAGGTCGCCGAACAGCCCCCACTCCCTGAGCCTCGGCCGTTTTCAATACCGAGTTGATGCTGATGGCCGCCATGATGGTTCGATCGTCCGGGTCCGATGCATTCTCATCCGCCATCACGACCACCGCATGCGCATCCATGATGTTGGCCCTCTCGAGCATCCGCGCCTTGGTGGGTGCTCCAGGCAGCAGCATCGTTCCTCGGAACGGCGGCTCATCGGGAAACTCCTTCACGCCTTCGGCGACGACCACGATGGGCCGCCAGTCCCGCTGATTGTTGTTCTGGATGAACATGTCCGAGTGGAGAGCTCGAACCAGGTCGGCGGCGTCATCCCCCCAGTTGCAGATCACGATGTGGTCGTTCAGGCGTGCCATGTTTTGACTCCTCTTCAGCCCTAGGTGTTCGTCGGGGCGTAGTCGGCAAAAACGATCACCTTGTCGTCTGTGGAAAAATGCTCGACTCCAAGATCCTCAAGTCTTGTCCGAGGTGGGTTGAGGACCGTGATCGCCTGATTCTGGCCACCCTCGCCGTCGGCCTTGCTCACGCTCAGGCCGATAGGCAGCACGGGGTTTACCTGGTCATCGCGTTTCAGAAACCACTCCACGACCCGCCAAAAGTCCGCTTTCCCAGTACAAAGTTGCTCCGGCATGGGCACGAGGTAAACTTCGTTGCTGTCATCTTCGTGGGTCAGGATTTCAGAAAAGAACTCCGTGATTCCCGGCGAGATCACCGCTTGGGCCAAGATGCGCGATCCGAGGTCCCCGGAGCAGACGAATTCATCGATGCCCACCTGATTGATCACATATGGTTCCTGGAGTTTGTGCAATTGGGCAAGCACATGAGGCCGGGGCTTACCCTTCTCTTCATGTTTTTTGAAATGACTTTTGATGGCGAGGGCTGTCCGGAGCACAATGCCGTCGGCGTCTTCTTCCGATTCGAGGGGCGGGGTGAGGATAATGACGGAATCGGCGCGCATCATGGCGACCTTCTCCAGCGCCTCGAGGTCCCATGGATCCGCCTGGCGGTGGTTCACGTCCGTATAGTTCTCTGAAAAAACATAGCTTTGCTCGTCCCGTGACATGATCACGATAGGACGCTTGCGTTGCGGCATCGGCGTCTGCTCATCCCGCAACTCCTCCACCAAACGCGCCCCTTGCTCGTTCCAATTGCAGATCACAACATGGTTGATGCTTCCGGTCAGATTCATTTCCTGCCTCCCAGCCATGACCCCCGCCACCAAGAAACTGATCAGTCTCGCACCCAGCCAAGTAATCAGTGCCAGCCCTACGAGATGGATGCTAACGGCCAGCATCTTGGCCAAACCTACCAAAGGGAACCCGACATCTTCATAGCCGGTCGAGGAAAAAACAGTCGCCCAGCGCAACAGATCGATGGCGTTCATGTGGACAAACGCGCTGTCCAACAGTGAATAGCCACCGATCAAACCCTGAATTTCATGAAACTTGATACCCCAGCACGCCATGACCACCCAGAACATCGCACAGATGAAGATCACCACGTCGCGATGAAATTGGCGGCGTCGCTGGGTAGAGCGGAGAAATCGATAACAAAATCGACTCACCCTGACATGAGGCAGAGCGATGGCGAGAATGCCCAAGAGGACGATCGTCAGCGCAAGGATCAGAAAATCCAGGAACGGGAACGTGCCCAATGTCGAAACAACAACAGAGGGATGAGGCGGCAGGGGTAGCTTACTGAGCCTGGGATCCGTCAAAGCGTCATCGTCCCGAGGGCTGTTCTCGATGAAGGCCGACAAGTAGGTGTATGTGTTGGGGAATACTTGGCGGCTCAGACTTCGGTCCATGATCGCCAGCAGAGTCGCATCAGCAATTTCCACGGGTAGGGTCCGCTTCGCCAGCAACAACGACGGAACGGAAATCGTATCCACGGCCTCTCCCCCGAGCGCCAACGAGTCGGGGATCACTGATTTTTGATACAGGTCGCTCTCGAGGCTGACTTCATTGCGTGGAATGCGCAGCAACTGGAGTTCGAGGGTTTCGGCGAACCTGAGGAGCTCCGGGTATGGCGTGGTACTGATCTCGAAAACGGCATCAACCTCACCTGAGGCCAGGAGAGAATACCTGTCGCCCTCCTGCACTTCCCGCCAGGGAATCGGCCGATGATACGCGCGGTAGCTGCTGTATGTGGCGTAGCTTCCGCTGAGATGCTTGCCGACATACATCGACTCGATCTGCCGCGGACGGTCGATTCCAGGCCTCACCACGAGGTAGGCATCTTCCAGGAACAGGCGCGCGATGGCCGTCACGCTCATGTCGCCGCCGTGCCCCTTCGCATAGATGGCGTTGC
>CALEMW010000050.1 GCA_937910695.1 uncultured bacterium | reverse complement strand
ACAACCCTACTGCTTCCGGAATGGCGATCTTTTCACCGCACCCGGCAAGCAGCCCGAGCACGATGATCGCCACTGCGATAGCAATCATGATTCTTCGACGGTTCATCGCACCCTCCTGATCAACGGCGACACGTCCACCGAGAACATGTGGATGGTGCCGAAAGCACCCATGTCCCGTACGGCGTAGTCCATCCGCAGCCGCCAATGATCACGTTCCGCCCCCACGCCGAAACCGGCTGAGAAACCGCCTTCATCGCGGTTGGTCTCCTTGCCCATCCGGAGGAACAGGAGTCCGTCGAGATCCAGCTCGCCGCCGAGACGGAAGCTCTCGCTGTAGTCCGTAGGGTGATGGAAGTCTGCGCTGGTTTCCAGGCGCACCTTGTCGCTCAAGCCCCATGTATAGCAGGTGCCGAAGGAACCCGAAGTCGGAGCCGAAAAACTCTGGAAATCCCGGATTTCACTGTAGTCGCCGTCGATGGGCGGCGGGGTGCCTCCCGGCTTCAAATCCGGCCCGAAGTTACGCACGGCGAACCCGACACGAAGATCGCCCAGCCCCACATAGTACAGAACGCCCAGGTCCATCAGCGGGGCTCTGATTTCGAATTCGTCGAGGTTCTCCTGGTAATACTTGGCGGTGACCCCGATAGAGAACCGATCGGTCATGGCGCGGGCGACGGTCAGTCCGAGCACGTACATGTCGGCCCTGAAGGTCGTGCCCGTTCCTTCCTGGTACAGCTCCGTGGTCCGGGGAATATCTCCGGAGCGGAGCATTCCTGCGGTCAGCCCGAATCCATAATTCTGATGGCGCCAATGGTAGGCCGCGTGTTCGACGCCGATGCCCGCCGCGTATTCGGTATGGCCGAAGAACATGTTTCTTCGTCCAACTGTCCTGAGCGTCGCCGCCGGGTTCCAGAACAGGCTGGCGCCGTCGGTGGAGCTGGCCACGGCGGCCTGCCCCAGACCAGCGGCCCTCGCGCCGGCGGGAAGTCTCAGGAACTGGGCGCCGGCAGTACCGACGTTTTCCTCACCATAGAGATCGAGAATGCCTTGAGCCCTGGCTTCGGCCAGACCAAGGATCAACGTGCCGGCCAGGACCAGCAGCAGCACCACCATCGCGCGGGGAACGGAATTCTTGGGGCCTACCATGAGAAGCTCACCCCCATCAGCATCGTCAAGGGATCCTCGGTATAGCTGGGGTTGACCACGTCCAACACGTATTCGGACGAATCAGTCGTCAGGACCGGCCCTTCTTCGCCGTACCAGTCGCCGTACGTGTCTTCCCATTCGGGATTGAGATCGCCGGCCTGGTAGCCCTCGCCGGTGAAGGGGTTGACCCGGCGATAATTCTTGTGGTTGAGGATGTTCCTGCCCTCGAAGAAGAAGGTCACCCGCTTCCTCTTGCCCAAGTCCCAGTACTTGTTGAAGCGGACGTTCATGGAGCTCTTGTAACTTCCTGTCGCCGAGTAGAAATCATTGCTGACGTAGGCGTTGGGAATTGGGTCCTCGGGATTCACATTGGCCCGCGGCCGGTATCGCTGACCCGCCTCGGCCCGGTACAGCATGTTCACGCTCCAATTCGACGGCGTGGTCCAGCCGAGCAGCACGGGGCGGTCATCGTCGAACACGGAGAAGTCCAGACTCAGCGACGCCTGCCACGGCTTGTCCCACAACAACGGAGACCGCGCCAAACCACCGACGTTGATGAGCTGCTGGGCACCCTGGTTGTATACCGCTGCTAGATAGGCCTGGTCCGCGTTGCTGTTGGTTCCCGTGCTCCTGGCCAGTTCCAGGCTCAGAGAGCCGCTCAGCCACCGGGTCGTGCGCTTGATGACACTGAGCTCTACGCCGAGGCTGCGCGCCGAGTCGCCGTTGAAGTAGCGGACCGGCTCGATGGGAACCGAGCCCACATCGTTCGGGTCCGGCGTCTGCTCCGCGCCGATGTTGACCGTATTCATCTGCACCGACTTGGCGTAGCCGTAGATGTCTCGGTTGAAGAATGTCAGCCCCAAACTCCATAGACTCGGAAATTCGTGCTGAAAGCCCGTCTCGTATTCGACCGTGACCTTGGGATCGAGGTTCGGATTACCGAGGAGCTGCACCTTCGAGGCCGCCTGCGCCTGGAGTTGCGGATAGACATACGCGTAACGCGGCCACTGCGAGAAGTGCCCGTAGTTGAAGAAGAATTTATCCTTGTCGGTGACCGGGAAACTCAATCCCAGCCGCGGCGAGACCCGCAACTTCCAGCTGCGCGTGGCGAACTCAACGGTGTCCTGGTAGAACTCCTCGCGCATCTCCGGCGTGATGAACAGATATTCCGAATTGTGATCCATCACCATCTCGACCTCGCGGCCTGGCGCCCAGGAGTCCAGGCGTACGCCGGCGTTCACCACAAGACCTGCATAGTTGATGGTGTCCTGCACGTACGCCGCTCCCACAAGCGGGTGCACGCGGAAGATGTCTTCCTTCTCGCCCAGCTTGCCCGCCGGCGGACGTCCGAGGGATGTCTGCAGGTCGACCAGCTGCATTTCCGTGAACGAGAGCTCGAGTCCGGTCTTGAGCTGGTTGGTGCGGTCGGCGACCCAGGAATAGCTGGTCTTGAGGGTGTAGGACTCGGAATAGTGATCGTGCCAGCGGTCGGCATGGTGTGAGTTCATGGCATCGGGATCTTCGGATGTCACCTGTCCACGCAACGGATACTCGGTGAAATCATCCCGGCCGTTCACGTTGGCATGCATGCGGCTGAAATTTCGGCCGAGGCTGAATTCGAAAAAGTCGTTGTCGCTCACGACCCAGCGATAATAGAGCTGACTGAGGATGCTCTCGTTCGTGAAGACGAGATAGTTGTTCATATTGAAGAGAAAGCTGTTGTTGTACCCCTCGCCCGGCAACCTGAAGCCCTGGCTGATCGCGAACTGACGGCTGGAGGTGATGTTGATCTTGTGGCTGGGATTGATGTGCCAGGTCCACTTGGCCAGGCCGTTCCAGTCGTTCTGCTGGCGCGGCGAGGTCCACGGGTCGGTGTACATGGGCGATGCGAGGCGGTCCGTGCGCGAGAAAATGGGCAGGTACCCGTCACGGATGTCCATCGAGGCGCTCAAGAGCAGGTACTGCTTGCCCGGCAGGCCGAGTCCGAGAGCGTCGAGGGCGCCGCTCAGCGGATCGGGACCCGACATCGACGCCTTGACGATGTCGATGTTCTGCGGATCACCATAATCATCGAGGTCGCGCCAGTGGGGAACCTCCTGGACGTCGCGACGATCGCCCAGCGCCATGGTGACCGGCGCTCCGAGGAAGGCGGCCGCGGTACCGAACAAGGAACCACGGCCCAGCCAATAGTCCCTCTTCCAGCTCATCTTGCCGCTCCAGTGGTCGTTCCCCTCTTTGGTGGACACGTTCACCACGCCCGACACCGCCTGGCCGTATTCGGCGTTGAAGCCACCGGTGAGCACTTCGATCTCGTTGATGATCGAGGGATCGATGGCGTACCCGTAACCGCCGCCGGCGAGGGGATCGTTCACACTGATGCCGTCGATGATGAACTGGGTATCGTCGGCGCGGCCTCCGCGGATGTGGATCTCGTTGTCCTGAAGGGTGACGCCCGGCTGGTGGGCGATCATCTGGACCAGGTTGTCCAGGGGCATGGCGTCCATCTGTTCCGATGTGAGGTGATGGGCGCTGCCGGTGCGTTCGACCTCGATCAGCCGTCGCTGGGCCTCCACGAGGATCGGATCCACATAGATGGCCTGAACTTCGAGCCGGAACTCGATCTCGGCGATCTCACCCGGACCGACGGTGATCGTCTCCGATCCCACGCCGTAGGAAATGTAGGAAGCGTTGACCGTGTACGTTCCCGGCCGCAGGCCGTTGAGATAGAAATCACCCTGCTTCAAAGTGATGGTGCCGATGCGCGTGCCGGTCAGATAGACGTTGGTGTAGGCCAGGGGCTCGCCGGTCTCGTCGTCGAGAACGCGCCCCTTGATCATGGCCGGCGGTTCGCCGGGCCGGCCGACCGTACGGTCGGTGCCCTGCAGGCTGTCGATGGGATCGGCGACGGCGGCTGCGGCCAGGGCCGTCAGCAACATCACTCCCGACAGCAGACGAAGGAGCTTGGTCATGGCAGCTCCACCCCCAGTTCTTCACCGAGCAGGTAGCGGAGTTCGCGCACGACATCGTCCATTCTCATGTATTCCAACTGCAGGGTCAGGGTCACTGCCGAGGCGACAGCTGATTCGGCCCGAACCGGCGTGCGGATTCCCACCAAGGGCTCGTATGGGGGGCGCGGATTATATCGATGGTACTCAAGCCTGTAGACAGGTTCGCCCCAGGCCATGGGCAGCAGACCCACCGACCCTCCCACCGACGCCGTCGGCCGCAGCGCGACGATATCCCAGGGATTGTCGGGGTCGTCCCAGGTCCAGGCTTCGTGGTCGTACTTCCGGACCGTCTTGCTGATCGGAATGAAGAAGGAAGGCGGTGAAGGCGTAGTGTTCACGCCCAACCCTGTCTGGATGAAGCCCGGTGGAACCAGTCCCCCGCCCCCGATCAGCGATTTCGAGGCCAGCAGCAGTTTGCCGGGCGTCTGCTCGGGATCTACTGGCTGGAGATAGTCGAGCACGTGGCTGGCAGTCTGGGCCAACGTTGCGGAGGGGGACGAACCGGTGTACCAGAAGACGCATTCGAACTGGCGCAACGTCTCGGCGAAGACCCAACGACGGTCCGTGCTGCCGCTTTCCAGGTTGTAGAGAGACCACTGCCCGAGCCCGAAGATGGTATCCATGGCCGCGTAGTACGAGGCCGTGTCGTAACTGCCGCCGAAGTCGTCCACGAGCAGTACGGGGCTGAGCACCGGCAGGACGTCCCACTCCCAGGTGAACGTGGTCACGGCGTCGGCTTCGTCGCCGACCTTGACGAAGAGAGTCCTGGCTCCGGCCGGCGCGTCACCGTGGAACTCGACATCGAACAGGCCCTCGTTCTGGCTCGCGATGAGCTTGCGGACCGGCCTCACCGCCGGATCGGCTTCGGGATCGTCTTCGTCGACCGGCGAGAGCAGCGTGTCAGCCGTGTCGAGGTAATAGACCACCGAATCGTCCATCGTGACGTTGCCGTCGAGATCCATGGCGAAGAAACGGAAGTTGGCCGAGGAATAACTCCAGAAGAGAGTGTCGTAGTCGGCCACGAAGTTGATGACCGGCGGGAAGTTCCTCAAAGGAATGTACTGACTCACCGTATCGCTCACGGCACCGCGGTCGTCGCGGCAGGCCACCCGGATCAGGGCCTGGGCCAGACCCTCGTCGTCTGTGGTGAAGGTCATGGTCGTGTCCGAGCCGGTGGTCGTCGCCCAGGGCGCCGACACTCCCGATTCCATCTCGACGGACACGTAGAACTCCTCGACGAACCCGTCCACGTCGCTGCCGCTCCAACTGAAGGTGCGGCTGTAGTAGCTGGTGGGGTTCAGTTCGATGCCTTCGGGCGCACCGATGAAGATCCGTGCCGTCGGCGGCTGATTCGGCAGGCTATCTGGGTCGAACGGGGCATTGGTGCAGCCGAAAAAGGCTACGACCACAGCCAGAGCGGCCGCCAGGGCGGGGCCGAACGTTACCATACGATCATAGCGTCGATGGCTCACTTGATGATCACCAGCTTTCCGCGCTGGATGTCGCCGCTGGACAGGTCTTCAACCACGAAGATGTAGAGCCCCGACGAGATCGCTCGGGGTGCGTTGCTGAGAATGTCCCAGGCTTCCATGCCCTGGAACGGATCGTCGTGGCTCAGTGTCTTGACCAGGTCTCCGGCTAGGTTGAACACCTTGATGGTGCAACGTTCGGGCAGGTTGGTGAACCATATCTTGCGGCCCGTCTCGATCTCGCCCAATCGGTCGTCGAAGTGGGAACCGGCCCGATAGGGATTCGGAAAGACCCCCACGCCGGGTCCGTCCGCCGAACTCGAAGGACCGGGCCCCGGATACAGGAGCATGGCGTTTTCGTTGAAGCCGCTCTGGAATTCGGGTAGGCCGGAATCGAGGTCGGGGGCCGAGAACGAAACGATCGAGTACCAGTAGGGGAACCCGTCGAGCAGGGCGTCGTCAACGAAACGGCGGTTGCCGTCGGCGTCGAGGGGCGGCAGGCCGGTATCGAATCCCACGCCGTCGATCTTGTCGAACTGGGCTACGAGCGTGGCCTGTTCGTAAGGGGTCGCCGTGAAGGTCGTCCCCTGGAAGCGGTACACTCTGTAGCCTTGGAAATCGTTCTTGGCCGAAACCTGACTGATGTGATGTTCGGGCGAACGGTCGGGATGATCGTTGGGAAGAACGTAGGTTTCACCGGTGTCATCGACGCCGAGGGAGTCGCCCGGGGTCCAGACCAGCTCGATGGTGTTGTCGTCGTAACGGGCCGAAAGTCTGGGAGAAGGCGGCCCGCCTGGAATGGTGAATCCATCGTCGTAGGCGAGCTGGGCCACCTTCGAATTTTCGAGCAGCGAGAGGGAATCGGCGCCGCAGACGATCGCGAAGGTCACATGCAGGGTGTCGTCGGCGGCCAGGTAGGGAAAGGGGCCGGTCGAGAGCAGACCCATCCAGTCAGATGGAACACTGAAGTGGGGTTCCTGAGTATCCGGTGGATCCACATCGAAATCACCGTTCGAAAGAACCTGATACTTACCTGGCTGCAGTTCCTGCTCCCCCTCCGGCAGATACCAATCGTCGAGATCCGGCACGTCTCGGAAACGCCAACTGTTGTAGGACGCCGTCGGCATCGGCTCGCCCGACTCCTCGTCGATGCCTGATTCTGGCGCGGGCGTGGCCCCCAGCAGACGTGTGCCGATCCAGGACGTGGCCATGCTGTCGTCGCCGTCGTCGTCGTGCTCCCACATCATCCAGATGTCGTCGTCGCCCTCTACGTCGCCAGGCCGCCAGCCGCCGTTGACATCGTCGTAGTAGTTCCAGCCGGCGCCGACATGCCCGGGATAAGGGTTGGTGATCTGAGTGTTGCCGACGGTCGTATCGTTCCAATAGCCCACGTAGACGTCCTGCAGCTCGCTGCCCGACACGTTGATGATGTGGTAGTCGAGGATCACGAAATCGTCGGCGTAGGGACTGTTCCAGCTCAAAGCACGGAGGATCACCTTCAACCCGAGAGGAGTGTGGTTGATGATCTCCACAACGTCGGTATCGTTGAATGAGCACTCGATGTGTTCAGTCGCCAGCGCATCTGGATGATAGTTATTGCTGTTCTGGAGATTGGACCACTCGCGGACGCGGTCGATGGTGTTGACGAACTCCCGGACCTCGTCGCCGGCCTGGAGGTTCGAGACATCCTGGGCACCCACGGACACATGAACCGTCCCGCTGATCGTACGTGCGCCGACCCAGATGCCGCCCATGAACAGGTGTTCGACGTTGGAGTGGAGCGGATATTCCCCGGAAGGTTGGCTCGGGTCGGTGAAACCGTTGCCCACATAGCCCAGATTCGTGATGGCCACACCGATGATGCCGGCATCGGCGACCATATGCGTGCGGGGAATTTCCGGTTCGCCGTCCTTCGTCGCTGGCTCCGCACCCATCATCACGACCGGCAGGAGCAGCACGAAACAAAGTCCGGATAACATCCATGGACTCTTAAAGAAACAGCGACGCAAACTCCGCCTCCAGGGTGCAGAAACTCCGTCCCCTCGCTCCTCCATGACCGGGGGAAGGACGTTGTGTGCGATCGTTCCGTGACGGACGAAAGTAGCCTGCAACGGGGTCGCCTGTCAACGCGCAAACGGGTCGGAATTCCGAGCTTCCCATGAAAAAACAATGAGTTACATGCGCCGAGGACTTGACCACACCCCCACGACCAACCAACATCCCCGCATGAGCACCGACCACGTCCACACCCTGGTGACCGCCCTCACCATCGAGGCTCCGTTCTGGCGTCTCGCCGAGGCTTGCCCCGGGCCCTGGTACGCCCTGCTCGACAGCGCCCTGCCCGGACCCAGGCTGGGACGCTGGTCGTTCCTGCTGGCCGACGTGGATCTGGTGGCCGAAGCCCGGGCAGCCGATTCCGAGCCCGGCCTGAATACCCGTCGCCGCGAGCAAGACGGAACGTGGTCCACAGCTCATCGGAAAGGCGACCCATATTCCTTGGTCCGCGCCCTCCGCGCCGAGCGCGGTCGGGCCCACCTCACATCCGAGATCCCCTTCCTCTGCGGCGCCGTCGGCTGGTTCGGTCACGGTGCCGGTCGTTTCGCCGAAGATCTCCCCGAATCCCTCCCCGACCGCGATGGCTTGCCGGACCTGCGCCTGATGTTCGGCGATGTCGTGGCTGCACACCGCCCCGACGACGGCCTCACCTGGCTCGCGACCACCGGCCGCGGGCCCGGCCCTGACGCCGCCCGCCGCGCCGCCGAGGACCTGCGCGACCTCTGGCGCCCCCGATTCGAAGGCTACACACCGCCACACCTGACGGTAGTGCCTGCGGACCCCGCTCCCGTGGCCGTCCGCGCCGACCTCTCCCCCGACGCCTACGCCGCCGCCGTCGCCGCCATCCAACAGGACATCCTCGCGGGCCGCGTCTTCGAAGTGAACATGACTCAGACCCTCGAGATCGACCTCAAGGCCGACCCTTGGACACTCTACCGGGTGTTGCGCGAGACCAACCCCGCGCCCTTCGCCGCTTTCCTGCGCACACCCGACGCCGCTGTGGTTTCCTCTTCCCCTGAGCGCTACTTGGCCCTCGACCGCGAAGGCTGCGCCGAAAGTCGCCCGATCAAAGGCACCCGTCCCCGTGGCGCCGACTCCGAAGCCGACACCCGACTCCGCGCCGAACTCGAAGCTTCCGCCAAAGACCGCGCCGAAAACGTGATGATCGTCGATCTCGTACGCAACGACCTCGGCCGCGTCTGCGACACCGGCAGCGTGCGTGTGCCGGAACTGTGCGCCGTGGAGGGCTACGCCACCGTCTGGCAGATGGTCTCGACCGTCACAGGCCGACTGCGCAACGGCTTCGACGCCCTCGACCTTGTGCGCGCCTGCCACCCGCCGGGCAGCATGACCGGCGCTCCGAAGATCGAAGCGCTGAAGGTGATCGACGAGCGGGAGACCTGTCGGCGAGGCGTCTACGCAGGGGGGATCGGCTATCTGGACGACGGCGGTGCGATGGACCTGCACGTGGTCATCCGCACCGCGGTGGTTCAGAACGGGGCCTGCCGTATCGGAGTCGGGGGCGCCGTCACTTCGGACAGCGCCCCCATGGACGAATACCTGGAATCTCAAACGAAGGCCGCCGCCCTGATCAGGGCCGTCGGCCTCGCCGAAGTTATTTCACGGAGTAACAGATAACCTCCATCGGCTCCGCTTCTTCTTCGCCCTCTTCAGCCGCCCCGCCGCCCTGCAGCGCCGTCACGGCGTCCATGAAGCCCGTCACCACAACAACACGGCCGTCGCGGGTGAACATCAGGGCGTCCTGCTCGCCGTTGCCGTCGCACTTGATCTTGACCTGACGGTCGTAATGGCCTTCCGCATCGAAGACATCGTAGATGTTCATGACGCCTTCGGGCAGATCACGGATACCGTGGTTGGTCAGCACCCAGAGCTCGTTGTCGGGACTCACGAACAGCGAGTTCACGGCCTCGGCGAACTCTGAGACTTTCGTCTCCACGGGAATGCCTCCGAACTGACGCTTCAGGTTCTCCATCGCCTTGTCGACCAGTTCATTCTCCTCGTCGGTCCGCACCCAGCGCTCGTATTCGCGTTCGATGATGCGGTCGAGAGTTCCGTCCGGTTTCCAGACGTGGATCTCGTAGTCGTCGCGGCTGGGCGCAGCGTAGATGCGGCCGTCCGGACCGGTGTCCCACTTGCGGTAGTGGACGAAATACTCCACTGCTTCGTCCCAAGTGAAGTTGCCGCTGGCGAATTCCCACTCTCGGGATTTCTCAAGGAATGTGGCCGTCTTGTTGCCATCAGCGTCGAAGGCCGACAGGAACGCGGTTCGGGTTTGACCTGTCTGGGCCTCGTTGGGCCGGATCATTTCGCCGCAACCCACGAGCTGATCTCCCGACGAATTGATGTCTCGCATCAACAGAAAACCGCCGGCTGCTGGTCCGCCGCCGGGCACGAGATTGCCCATGGGCGAATCGTCGAGGCTCACCTTGACGACTTTGCCGGGGAAACTCTGCATCAGACCCAGGGATCCGTCGGGCATGAAGCACATGTCCGCGGGGATGTTCACTTCGCCCGGACCCTCGCCCGGACGGCTCAGGGTGCCGGTCATGGCGCCGTCGGCGTCGAAGACCATCACCTGGGAGAGCTGGGTGTCGAGAAGATACAGATTGCCGTCGGTGTCCGACTCGACTTGAGTGACGACGCCGAAGAACACCTCTTCGTCATCGGCGCCGCCGGCGCGCCATTGCTCGACCATTTCCAGGTCCTTCACACCCTGGGCTGGCTCGGCACCGTTCTTCACGTGGGTCGTACCGTCCACGCTCACGAATTCACCGCCGGAAGCGGCGACGGCCGTCAGCAGCAGGACCGTCATCAACAGAAGCTTACGCATTACGATCTCCCTTCGACGTTGGCATCCAGGAGACAGACCGAGCAGGCGGCATGGTCGGCCTCCAGAACGCGGAAACTGCGGGCGACCAGCCATGAGCCGACCGCGAGGATGAACAGGGTTGAGATCCACAACAGGAACGCTCCTGCGGGCAATGTCGACGTCAGTTGACGCAGACCGGACGCCGCGGCGGCCTCGAACCGGTCAGGATCGAACCAGCCCAGGATCGGCGACATAACGGACAAAATATGGAGCAGAAGAAGCACCCCCATCAGGGACCAGAGTACGGTCTTGCGCCTGCGGATGGTGTGACGGGCGCGGCATACGTTCAAGAACACCGCGAGCGGCAAGAGCCACAGGATTCCAAGCAAACCCAGGACCGCGGGGAGCATCGGGGTCGTCATCCGATTCTTGAGATCGGGATGATCGGCCGCGAAGGTCAAGGCGCCGCCGCGAGCAGCGACCTCCCCGTCCGCGTTCACGACGAAATATTGCTCGGCGAGTTCCACCGGGTCGAAGTTTTTTCCATGGAGAGCCTCCGCCGCACGGGCCAACTGCCAGCCGGCATACTGCCGGGACGCTCCCCGCGGCACCGTATAGGGCTTCCAGAGCATGGGCCCGCCACCGGCCTCGTCCATGCCGAAGACCGGAACCGTCATCATCTCATGGGACTCGCCCCAGGGAGCCGTCACGATCTGCCGATCTCCTGCAGACTCCAACTCGAACAGGCCCAGGGGAACAAGCAGACCGTAGCGCTCCGCTTCGTCCACGAACAGGATCTGCTCTCCCTCGGGTCGTGTCGATGAAGACCAGACCGCTCCGCCGAGATACCCGGCCAGCAGCATGACCACATAAGGCATGAGCATCAAGGTTAGCAGCCTGTTTCTGCCGAAAGGCAGCGAATCCACGGCACGGAGTCCAGCCATGGGAAAGGCGCTGCCGGCCAGCAGGACATAAGCCGTCATCGGCAGGAACAGCAGACGCATTTCGGTCTCGGGCATCATGCGCTGAGCGCCGCCCCCGATCAGCAGGCCGAACAGCAGGACCATCGGAAACATGAACAAAGCCATCATGATGCCGCGCGGCGCCGAACGGTAAATGAGGGCTCCGATGCGGAGATTCATGCTCCATCGCCAACGGGCCGAGACGATATCCGCCGAATCCGAGCCAGCTTGAATCTCAGATGCCGAAACTTTCACCGACCAGGCGCGAGGTATCTTGGCAACACTCCGCGCTCCAAGACCGACGGTCACCACGACCAGCGTCATCAACGCAAGCAACGGCCTGTGCAGAGCGGCAACGGCGATGATGACGATCACCACACTAGCGACAACATCGACCCAGCCCGACACGTGGATCAGGCGAAACTCTGGTCGTCGCCCGTGGGACCAGACCGCCAGCGGAATCAGCCCCGCTCCACCCAGGAGGCAGGCCGTCATAATCTCCATGGGGTCGTGGGGCCATGTTCCGCCGATCACCCGCACCAAGCCGAACATCAACCAGATCACCGCCACCATCACGAACCAGACAAGCAGGCTGGAAGCCGTCAGTGCCAGCAGGTGACGGCGCCAAAGGTCGCGGGGAGTAATCGGCAGCGCGAGCTCCCAACCTATCGCTCGGCCTCGCCAGCCCAACAGCAGCAGATGCACGGCGGGACCCAACCAGACCGTGGCTGTGACCCAGGGAAGCGCATCGCCGCCGCCGCGGATGAAACGGAGACCCAGAATGCCCAGAACCAGGTTGGCCAAGACAAGCGCCACGGCGATGGGCCGGCCCAGATCCCTCATCAGGGGATGCCAGCGCAAAGGCACACCGTTCACGACCGACCTCCGACGAGTTCGATGAACATCTCCTCAAGCCCCACGCTCAAGCACTGTACATTCGGGTCTTCCAGGTCCTGAACTAGCTGGGCCCGGCATGCTTCGGACTCGCATTCGAAAACGGCGCGGAACGTCCCATCCCGTTCGCGGACGCTCAAGCAACCCGGCAGGGCCAGCAACTTGTTGTGCAGATCGGTCCCCCGAACGGGAACGAGAGCCAAACAGTACCCCTCGCGCACATCGTCCACGGCGCTGTCGATCCAGAGCTGACCATCGTGGACCATCACCAGACGGCTCGCCATGCGTTCCACATCGGCCATGTGATGGGAGGAAAACAGGATGGTCGATCCCGTGTCGCTCAAGTGCCGGATCGAAGTCTCGAGGAACTCGCGCCTGGCCGCCGGATCGAGTCCGCCGGCTGGTTCATCGAGGATCAACAAATCCGGTCGATGCGAGATCGCGCAGAGCAGGGCAACCTGCCGGGCCTGACCCTTGCTCAGTTTGGCGATCTTCGCACCGGCCGGAAGTTCGAAGCGGGAGCACAGTTCTCCCGCAACTTCGTCATCCCAGTTCGGGTACAGCGAACGGTGCAGTGTGAGAATATCACGCACACTCATGTACGAAGGTAGCTCCTGGAGTTCGGACACGTAACCGATCCGACGCCGCACACCGACAAGATCGCCCCTCGGATCTTCGCCAAGTACGCGGACGGTACCCGACTGCGGAGCCAGCATGCCCATGGCGATCCTGATCAAGGTCGTCTTGCCGGCGCCGTTGCGTCCCAACAGGCCGATCACCTCACCGGACTCCACCGACAGGCTCACCCCCTCCAGAACGGGTTGTCCACCTTCGTAGGCCATGGTGATGTCATGGAATTCCAGAACCTTCATGACGGATCCTCCTCGCGGCCGTGGTCGGGGGGCGACTCATTCAGGAGATCGCGAAATACGCTGAGAGCGTCGTCCGCAGAAATATCGAGCCGGCGACTCAGTGTAGAGGCATCGAGCAGACTTTCCCTCAGTCGCTCCAGACGCCCGATTTCTAGTTGTTCGTTTGTCTGCACCCGAACGACCAGGGGCCTGCCGGGTCTCCGTTCGAGAAGTTGTTCTGCTTCGAGGTATCCGTAGGCTTTGCTCACTGTCATGGGATTCACTCCCAGGATTACGGCCAGGGCGCGGATGGACGGCAGTTCGTCGCCGGCGGTCAGGGAGCCGGTGGAGACATGAAGCCTCACCTGCTCCATGAGCTGGCGGTAATAGGGAACTCCGCTTTGTGGATCCAGGAAGAAGAGCATCATGTCCTTCGTGGTCCGGGGCCCGGCATCCGTAACTCGGCTTCAAGGTGGACTGCCTTACTGCATTAGTCAAGTAATGCAGTTCTACGGTTCCGTGGTGGGGTTGTTCCATCCAGATCGCAAAAAAAACGGGAGCCCGCAGGCTCCCGTCGATGGACCGATTTGAGACAGAATCAGCGGTATTGACCCTTCATCTCACCAAAGCTCTTGTTTTCGTTACCGACGTCGCAGGCCGTATTCGCGGCACCAGGAGTATCGAATAGGCACAGGTCGAAGGAACCGATCACCCAGCCACCGCCACAGACCAATGCATGGCCGGGAACGAAGGTACCGTCCGGGCCCACTTCGTTGGCGCCGTAGTACA
>CALEMW010000049.1 GCA_937910695.1 uncultured bacterium | reverse complement strand
AGCCGTTGCGCCGCTCCTGGACTATCGGAATGAGTCAATGATCCAGGGCCGAGAGCTGCCAGTCCTGGCTCCGAAGAAGTTCGTGGAATGGGCAGCGTCCCAGGAACAAGGATTTTCGTTCGACCAGGATATTTTGGACTGGGCTGCTGGCAAGGATATCAAGGCGCCTACTGTGCGTATTCCACGGATGATGATCAGCCAGTCCGGCTCATCGTGATCACCCAGTCCGGCTCATCGTGATCAGCCATTCCATCTCATCGTGATCACCCCGTCCTGGGCCTGGTGATCGGAGCGAAGCGACGCTGGGCTTTTTGAGTTTGTAGTGTTCTCTGCTCCTGGATTTCCTCCTTGCCTTTGTGGCGTTCGATCAAAATCTACATCAACGGTCTGCTCTTTGGCACGGTACTTCTTGGTCGCCTGTCGCCTGAGAAATTCGGGGTCGGCGTCCTTTCTCCCCCAAACGTCAGAATACGCGCCTGAGGCATGATCAGGTTGGCTTGCGTTGTCTTCGTCGTGAAGGCCCTCTGAGCTTGAGGGTGTGGGCCCGGTGCACGATGCGATCAAGGATGGCATCAGCCACGGTCGGATCCCCGATGTGATCGTGCCACTTGTCCGGCGGGAGTTGGCTGGTGACGATGGTGGATCTTGCGCCGTCTCGGTCCTCGAGGATCTCCAGCATGTCCAGCCTTTGCGACTCCTTCATCGCCGCCAGCCCCCAGTCATCGAGTACCAGCACATCCGTGCGGGCAAACTTGGACAGGAGCTTGACCATCGTTCCATCGGCTCTGGCAAACTTCAGTTCGTCGAAGAGCCGGGGGACGCGGCGGTACAGGACACGGTAGCCCTTACGGCAGGCTTGGTGGCCCAGGGCGCAAGCAACGAAGGTCTTGCCCACGCCCGTCGCCCCGTGGACGATCACGTTGAGGTGGTCGTCGACCCAGCCGCAGGGGGTTAGTTGCCGGATCATGGCCCGCTGAAGCCCGCGTCGCTCCTCGTAATCCAGGTCCTCAATACACGCCTGCCGGTCTCGCAGCTTCGCCTGTCCAAGCAGCCGCTTGAGCTTGCGGTTGTACCGCGCCAGGTGCTCGGCATCGACCAGGAAGCCCAAGCGTTCGTCGAAGCTGAGCTGTGCCATCTCGGGGTCCCTGGACTGCTCCTTCCAGGTCTCGGCCATGGCTCCCAGGCGCATGGCGTACAGTTTTTCTAGCGTGGGTTCGATGAGCATGGGTCATCTCCTTGCTTGTAGTAGTCCGGTCCACGCAGGTTTTCATGGACGATGGGTGTCTTGGCCTCGCCCGAATCCGCCTCCTCGAGGGGCAGCCGGTCCAGGCCGTTTTTCAGGATCGCGTCGACGTGGCGGAAGGCATTCGCGCCAACGGATACTGCCCGGGTGGCAGCCGCCTCCAGCCGCTGTGAGCCGTACCGCTTGGACAGCCGCATGATGCCCAGGCAGCTCCGGTAACCCTGCTCAGGGTGGGGGCGGCTTTCGAGGATCCGCTCCACCAGTTTCTGCGTCTGCGGCCCGATGGTGCCGCCCCAGTGAATCAGCCTCGACGGCGACCACTGAAGGTGCGCCTGGTGAGCCTTGGGCATGTGCTCTGGCACGGTGGTGTGCCGCCCCTGTTTGTAGCTGCGCTTGTGGCTCCAGACATGGCTATTATTGTGGAAGATCTCCACGGTGGTCCCCGTCAGCCGGACCTCCACCTCCTGGTGGATCATGGCGTGAGGCACTGAGTAGTAATGCCGCTTCACGTCGATGTGGTAGTCGATGTTCACCTTCGCCTTGAGCCAGTCGGCGTACTCAAAGCGCCGGGAGGGAAGCGGCTTGAGCGCCGGGCGGTCCAGCTGCTCATACAGCTCCCGTCGGCTTCGGTCTCCGTAGGTCTTCATGGGGCGATGGTTCAGCTCCTCAAGCAGTTGTGCGATGCGGTCATTGAGCGCCGGGAGCGAGAAGAAGGTCTCGTTGCGGATCCGGGCCAGGACCCATCGCTGGACCAACAGCACGCCGCCCTCCGCCTTCGCCTTGTCCTTTGGCTTGCGCGGCCTCGCGGGGATCACCACCGTGTCCATGTGGTCGGCCCAGTCCTGATAGGTCCGATGGATCCCTGGCTCGTAGCGGCAGGGGCGGCTCACGCCGCTCTTGAGCTGGTCCGGCACCACCACCGCGGTCACACCCTCGAAGTATTCGAAGGTCCTGCTGTGGCTCGCGATCCAGTCCCGGACCTGCTGGCTCTCGGTGGCCTCGGCATAGCTGTAGTTCGACGCCCCGAGCACCGCCACAAACAGCTCCACCTCCGACACCTCTCCGGTATCCGGGTCAACGATCTGTGGCTTCTTGCCCGAGTAGTCCACAAACGCCTTCTCACCGGCCTTGTGCACCTGGCGCATCACCGGCTTCTGACGCTTGGTCCACGCCTTGTACCGTCGGCAGAAGGCGCTGTAGCGGAAGCCGTCGGTGGGATGCTCCTCCAGATACTCCATGTGCAGCAGCTCCAGGGTCACCCCGCGCCGCCGCAATTCGGTGTGGATGTAGACGCAGTCAGGCTCGGGGCGGCCTGCACCGCTGACAGACCGGGGACCGTACAACATCTCCTCGAGCTGCTCGTCGTTCAGCTTCTCCGTATCGCCCCAGGAAAGCTCCTTGGCCTTGACCCGGGCAAGCACCGACCCTACCGCCCCGGGGCTGATACCAAGGATACGGGCCGCCTCCCGATGGCTTCGCTTCAATATCCACTTCAGCTTCAGTATTTCTCGTATTTTTCGCATGGGCATTCGCTCTGTGGCCATCTCCTTCCTCCTGTGAGGACGGCGATGCCAGATCCGAGGCCCAGTGTCTCTTCGATCCTGTGATCACGATGCCGTGCAACAGGTGATCACGATGCCGTGGAATGGGTGATCACGATGCCGTGGAATGAGTGATCACGATGCCGTGGAATGGGTGATCACGATGCCGTGGAATGAGTGATCACG
>CALEMW010000048.1 GCA_937910695.1 uncultured bacterium | reverse complement strand
TAGCGCTCGCCTTCGAGGTACCCGCCGATGGCCTCGTCCAGCGTCTTGGCCAGCAGCGTGGCGGTGGCGTTGCCCGTGCTCGCGGCGATGTGCTCCAGCGCCGGCACCAGGGCGCAGTACT
This sequence comes from uncultured bacterium, assembly GCA_937910695.1. Classification (GTDB taxonomy): domain Bacteria; phylum Krumholzibacteriota; class Krumholzibacteriia; order LZORAL124-64-63; family LZORAL124-64-63; genus CALEMW01. The sequence goes on along the minus strand of CALEMW010000048.1, from coordinate 14,737 downwards.
CGCCCAGCGAGTCCCAGCGCAGGTGGCCTTCGCGCAGGAACTGCTCCACGTGTTTCGGGGCCGAGCCGCCGGCGCCGGTCTCGAACAGGCCGCCGCCGTTGAGCAGGGGCACGATCGAGAGCATCCGCGCGCTGGTGCCCAGCTCGAGGATGGGGAACAGGTCGGTCAGGTAGTCACGCAGCACGTTGCCGGTCACCGCGATGGTGTCCTCGCCGCGGCGGATGCGCTCCAGCGAGAACTCCATGGCCTCGACGGGCGTCATGATGCGGATGTCGAGGTCGGTGAGATCGTGCTCGTTCAGGTAGACGCCGACCTTCGCGATGATCTGGGCGTCGTGGCCGCGGTCCTCGTCGAGCCAGAAGATGGCCGGCGAGCCGGAGGCGCGGGCGCGCACGACGGCCAGCTTGACCCAGTCGCGGATGGCCTCGTCCTTGGCCTGGCACATGCGGAAGATGTCGCCGGTCGCGACGGTCTGCTCGAGCACCATGGCGCCCGCGGCGTCGACCACGCGGATGGCACCGGCGCCCGGAGCGGTGAAGGTCTTGTCGTGGGAGCCGTACTCCTCGGCTTTCTTGGCCATCAGGCCCACGTTCGACACGCTGCCCATGGTCGAGGGATCGAACTGGCCGTGCTTCTGGCAGTCCTCGATCACCGTCTGGTACATCGTCGCGTAGCAGCGGTCGGGAACCATGGCGACGGTGTCCTGCAGCTCGTCGGCCTTGTTCCACATGCGCCCGCCGTCGCGCACGACGTTGGGCATCGAGGCGTCGACGATCACGTTGTTGGGCACGTGCAGGTTGGTGATGCCCTTGCGCGAGTCGACCATGGCCAACGCCGGTCCGTTCACGTAGCAGGCGGCGATGTCGGCCTCGATCTCGGCCTTTTTGGCCGCGGGCAGCTTGTCGAGCTTCTCGAGCACGCCGGCGAGACCGTTGTTCACGTTGGCGCCGATCTCCGCGAGCACGTCGGCGTGCTTGTCCAGGGCGGCTGCGAAGTACACCGACACGCAGTGGCCGAACATGATGGGGTCGGAGATCTTCATCATCGTGGCCTTGAGGTGCAGCGAGAGCAGGGTGCCGTCCTTCTTGGCGGCGGCGATCTGCTCGGCGTAGAAGGTGCGCAGGGCCTTCACGCTCATCACCGAGGTGTCGACGACCTCGTCTTTGAGCAGGGCCACCTTCTCCTTCAGCACCGTCACGGCGCCGTCGGCGGCCGCGAACTCGATGCGCACGTCCGTCGGGGCGCTCAGGGTCGTCGAGGTCTCGCTGCCGTAAAAGTCGCCGCCGGTCATGTGGGCCACGCTGGCCTTGGAGCCGGACTCGGGCCAGGGCTTCATCATGCGGTGGGGGTTCTTCTGGGCGAAGGCCTTGACCGAGGTCGCGGCGCGGCGGTCGGAGTTGCCCTCGCGCAGCACGGGGTTCACGGCCGAGCCGAGCACCTTGGCGAAGCGGGTCTGCAGGGCTTTTTCCGCCTCGGTTTTGGGCTCCTCGGGGTAGTCGGGCACGTCGTAGCCCCGGCCCTGGAGCTCCTTGATCGCTTCCTGCAGCTGGGGGATCGAGGCGCTGATGTTGGGCAGCTTGACGATGTTGCCGTCCGGCGTCTTGGCCACCTCGCCCAGGCGGGTCAGCTCGTCGGGGATCCGCTGCTCGGGGGTGAGGTTCTCCGGGAAATTCGCCAGGATGCGGCCGGCCAGGGAGATGTCACTCGTCTCGATCTCGACGCCTGTCCCCTTCGCGTAGGCCTGCACGACCGGCAGCAGGGAGTAGGTCGCCAGGGCCGGCGCCTCGTCGATCTTCGTCCAGATGATCTTGGCGGATGACATGTCTCGTCCTTTGCGTTGAACACGGCGAACCCCGGCCACGGCCCCTGCAGGGCATCGCGCCGATCAGTCAATAATCCATGCAACAACGATGAGCAATCGACCGCGCAGGGTCAAGGGATCTCGACGGCGACGGCGGTCAATCCAGCCCGACAACCCTCCTTTCGCGCTGTTTTGCCTCGTGCCGTCGGAACGCAGCCTCCACCAGCCGCCGCGTGAATCCCACATGCCCCTCGGGATCCTGGGCCAGAATCAGATCCGCGCTCCCCGGATCCGTCGCCGGGTAGTAGACCCCGCAGTTCGGGTTGACCTCCAGCATGTAAGGCACGCCTTCGCGATCCACGCGGATGTCGCAGCGCCCGAAGCTGGCGCCTTTGAGGGCCATGAAGAACCGCGCCGAAACATCCCGCAACCGCGCCGCGAGCATGGGGTCGGCCACCGGGAACGATGCCAGATCGTCGTAGTCCACCCACTTCAGTTTGGCGTGCTTGAAGCTCTCCCCGGGTGGAAACTCGTACTGCATGGGCGTGAAGGTCTTCGGGTGTGCCGGATCGTCGGGGTTCTCGGCGACCAGGACGGTGCACTCGGTCCCCTCGATGTACTCCTCGACCAGCGCCGCGCCGTGACGCTTCATGATCTTGCGGACCTGCATACGGAGTCCGGGAATGGTCTGCACCCGAGACGATCGGCTCAGGTCCACGCTGGCGTAGCTGCTGTAGTGCTTCACGAACAGAGGGAAGCGCAGGGTCGCGATGGCGCGCTCGATGTCGTCGGCGTCGCGCACGAACACATGGGCCGGAGTCGCGATGCCCTCGCGGCGGCAGGCCTGCTTCATCTGTTCGCGGGTTGGTTCGTAGAACTCCGAAGTGGCGCCGGTGAACGGCACGTCGAGCTGTTCGAGGGTCTGCACCACCTCGATGCCCGGCACGTTCTGGTCGGCGGCGCCGTCGCAGAGATTGAAGAAGAGGTCGAAGCCTCGGCGCACGCAGCGGGTCACTCGGGCCACCGCGTTTCTTTTATTCAGCGTTTCAACATGCCAGGTAGCGTCGGGGAGGAACGGGCGCGGGTCGCAGGGCCAATCGTCCTCGGGGAAAGGATCGGCGTCGAGGTTCTGGGTCGTCAGCAGGCATATCCGCAAAGACGAGGCCTTTCTGTTGTAATGGCAGGGAGTATTTTCCGATATAATCGGTGCCCAGACAACAGAATACGTGAGCTGTGAATCGCCTAGGAATCGAGGTCGAGACATGAAGACCAAGCTTTGGATACTCGTGCTGATCGTCGTGGCCATGCCCTGCAGCGTTCAGGCTGAACCGCGCGAAGACATCGCCTCCCTGCTCGACGCCTGGCACCTCGCCGCCGCCGCCGCCGACGCCGACGCCTATTTCGGCGCCATGAGTGAAGACTGTGTTTTCCTTGGCACCGACGCCGGTGAACGCTGGTTGCGCGACGAGCTGCGAACATGGGCGGAACCCCACTTCGCCGAAGCCCCAGCCTGGGCCTTCACGGCCCACGACCGCTCTATCAAGATGAACGACACCGGCGACACGGCCTGGTTCGAAGAGTATCTCGAAACGGGCATGGGTCCCTGCCGGGCTTCGGGCGTGCTGACGCTGGACGACGGTGTGTGGCGGATCCGTCACTATGACCTTGCTTTGACCGTGCCCAACGAATTGGTCGACGCGCTTGAGGATCTGATCTCGGGGCTCGCCGAGGGTGATTGACGCTCAGGACTTTGCCCCGTTGAAACCCAACTGTTATGTTCCGGTCTCACGCCAACCGGGATCGGAATCATGCGTTACGTTCCGTTGATCCTCAGCTGCCTCATCCTGATCGCCCACCACTCCCGCGGCGGCGAACCAGGCCTGATGGGCCTGTGGGCCACCGTCCCGTTCGCCCTGCTGCTGCGGCGTCGCTGGGTCGACCGTGCTCTGCAGCTGGTCATGCTGGCGGGAGCCTGCGAGTGGATCCTCACGATCCGCGCCCTCGTTGAAGTGCGCCAGGCGGTCGGGATGCCGTACGTACGGATGGCCGTCATCCTCGGTGTCGTGACGCTATTGACAGCGGCTTCGGGACTGCTGCTCGATACGGCGGGCCGCAGAAAACGGCTGCCGAACGGAGACCCTATAGGTTCCGGGCTGGGTGCTTTTCTTTTTGCCGCCGTCCTGCTGACGTTCGTTCAGATCAACATGGACCCGGCGGGCATCTTGGCTGAACGCTTCCTGTCTACAGCGGGTTGGTGGGAGGCCTTCGTCCTGGCGCTCTACGCCGGCTGGCTGGCCGACCGTCTTCAGGATCAACGCCAGATCCGCAAGCTCCGCCCCAAGGTGTGGCTGGTGTTTTCGGTGATCTTCTTCACGCAGCTCGCCCTCGGCGTCGCCGGTCTCGAAAAGCTGCTGATGACCGGCAAACTGCATCTGCCGGTGCCGGCCCTCATCGCCGCCGGGCCGTTGTTCCGCGGCGGCGGTCTGTTCATGGCCATCCTGTTCTCGGCGTCGGTGCTGCTGGTCGGCCCCGCCTGGTGCAGCTGGCTGTGCTACATCGGGGCCTGGGACAACCAGGCGGCCCTGGCCGGCAAGAAGCCTGGCCGGTTGCCGAGGTGGCGTTCGCGCATGCGTGTCGTCATTCTCGTGGTGGTCATGACCACGGCGCTCGCGTTGGGGCGTCTCGGCGTCGGGGCGGCGGCCGCGGGGTGGCTCGCAGCCGGTTTCGGATTGTTCGGCGTGGGGATGATGGTCGTCTGGTCTCGCCGCACCGGCCACATGACCCACTGCACCGCCTACTGTCCTATGGGCTGGGTGGCCACGCGTTTGGGCAGACTCTCGCCGTGGCGTCTGCGCATCTCCGATGCCTGCACCGACTGCGGCGCCTGCACGCCGGCCTGTCGCTACGATGCCCTGTATCCCGAAGATGTTCTCAAGCGTGTGCCCGGCGAGGCCTGCACCCTGTGCGGAGACTGTCTGAGCAACTGTCCCACCGGCAGTCTCGAGTATCGGCTGCCGGGTGTGACGTCGACCAATGCGCGGACAATCTTCCTGGTGATGGTCGCGGCCATGCACGCGGTTTGGATCGGCGTGGCGCGGCTCTAAACTCAGGAAGTGGACATTGGTCTGCTTCTAGCGCCCTATCGTCGTCGAAAAGAGCTCCGCCAATCCTCCCGGACGCTCACTTCCAGAGCATCATTCCGTGCCGTGTTTAGGAATCAGGGGAGAGGCGGAGTGATGATCGTCGGCGCCATGGCGGCCCGACGATCGACAAGCGCCAGTAGGGGCTCGACGGGAGCCGGGGGCGTGACCGCGGCCAAGGCCTTGTCGTAGCGGCTCGACGGGTTCCACAGCATCCAGCCTTCGGCGCCGGCCTCTACCGCCGCGTCGATCTGCAACGCCACGTATCGATCGTCGTAGTTGTGGACTTTGTAGGGGAAGGCCTGCAGCCAGGGACGCACGCGCGCCTGTCCTGCAGCCTGCACCAGGAACCGTCGGCAAGGTTCACCTACAAAGAAACCGGGATGGTCGGCAGGCTGCTCGTAACCCATGTATCCCGCTTTGTAATGGGAGGGGTAGACCATCGGACAGATCACGTCCACGTAGCGGGCGATCTCACCGATATCCTGGCCCGTCACCGCTCGGTCGGCCAGACGTCCCCAGGCCATGATCCCGTAGAGATCGGCTGAGATCGTGACGGGATAAGGAGCCAGCGCTTCGTCGGCCTTCTTCAAGAATCCAGTGATGACGCTGCGGCGCCATGCCGCCGATTCCTCCCGATCGTTCGGGGAGTCGCCTTTCCAGCCGTTGGTCGGAAAGCGCACGTAGTCGAACTGCACTTCGTCAACGCCCGCCTGGGCCATCTCCACCGCCAGTCCGATCAGATAGTCTTGGACTGTTTCATCGGCGGGGTTCATCCAGATCTGATCCCGTTCGGTCCAGGGTTCACCGAGATCGTCGTGCAGAGCGAGGTCGGGACGCGTGCGGCCGAGGTCGCCGTCGAGGAAGCAGGCGATTCGCGCCACGACGTAGAGCCGCCGGTCCTGCAGGCGTGTGAGCAGTTCGCTCATGTTCGAGATGACCGGTGCATTGCGGCCCTTGCCCCAGCTCGCCAAGGGTTGGGCGCTGCGAACCGACACGCCACCGTCGGCGTCCTTCACATCGAAGACGACGGCGTTGCCGCCGACATCCACGAAACGGTCGATACGGTCGAATACGCGCTCCGAGCTGCACACCGGGCCGGTCAGGTAGATGCCTCGATGCGTCGCACCATCGGCGACGGTCTGGGTGACCGTGGGGTGGGGACGAGGTGTCTTGACGGGAACAAGGAGGGTCTGTCCGGGTCGGATGAGGTTGCTTGTCAGACCATTGGCCTCGCGGATGTCGTCGAGCAGATCGAAGCTGGCGTAATAGCCCGCGGCGGTCCGCTGGCGCGAGGCGATGCGCTGCAGGGAGTCACCCGACTTCACGGTATAGACGAGGGTGTCGGCCGGGGTTTCGCCGGCGCGGGCGGTTGAGATCGTGGAGGCGGCGACCCCGACGATCAGCACCAGCAACAGAGCGTTTTGCATGGTTCGACGATGCATGGCTCGTATCTCGCAACTCGTTTTGGTGTCTACAGTTGAAATGCGGCGTCTGGGAGGGGAGGAGCAAGAATTCCGCCATGCTCCTCATCGGGGCGATCGCGGCGTTGCGCAGGATCATGACGGCCTATACCATCGCAGACATGGACACAGCACCGTTCCGCATCTGCGCCCGTGAAGAGCGGGCCGCCAAGCCCCGCGGCATCGACTCGCCCGAGGGGCTGGGCGATCGCCTGCGCACGGCAGCTTTCGCCGAACTGCAGGCCATCCATGCCTTCAGTTGGGCCGCAGCGAGGTTTGTCGATGCCCCCGCCGGTCTGCGCGAGGCGTGGCTCTCTCAGGTGGCCGACGAACAGCGTCACTACGCACTGATCATCGAGCGCATGAACGACCTCGGGGTGGATCCGGGAGAGAAGCCAGTATCGAACCGTCTCTGGCTCAGTCTGGAAACGTGCGACGACGCCCGGGACTTCTGTCTGAAGATTGCAGCGTCGGAAGAACGTGGTCGACTGGCAGGAGAGAAAATGGCGGAGTATCTGGCCGTCCGCGATCCCGTCACCGCGTCCGTCTTCCGTCGCATCGTCGACGACGAAGTGGGCCACGTGGCGCTGGCGGAGCGGTTCTATGGCTGGCGGCCGGGACAGTAGAGTCCGGATCGATACGATCCTGCTGGTCACACATGTTCATTCTGGTTTACAGTCGCCCCCGTCCATCGGGAGGGATGGACCGCCCCAGGAGAAAGGCACAGAAATGCTCAAGACCGACAGCGAACTCCACATCCAGAACCCCAGAGTCACCGACAAGCGGGATCTCCACTTTGGAACCGTCATGGAAACGGGTCCGGACACTTTCACCGCCATGTTCAAGCATGTGCGGTTCGATCTCGAGCCCGACCAGGATATCGTGATCTTCTACAACTTGAAGCGGAAGTTCCTGCAACACTCGGCCAAGGTCGTCGCGGTTCTCGATACCGAGCCGGCTTTGATGATCGTGCTGAAGACCGTTGGCGATCCGGTGTCGGCCGAAGGGCGCGAGCATTACCGCGTGTCCACGGCATCGGCCGAGATCCACGCCCGCCTCGAGTCCGAGGAGAACTGTACTCTGGTCGACATCAGTTCCACGGGCTTCGCTGTGATCGCTCATGCGGACCATGCCTTGGGCGCCACCGCGAGCGCGGCCGTCCATTTCAAAGGCGAGACCTTCGAGGGCACCGTCTGCATCCAGAGCGTGCGCGACATCGGTCGCGGCCGCATCCGTTACGGCATGCGCTATCTCGAAGACGATGCTGCCGCCGGCACCCTGAAGACAGGCCTGCAGAAGGTGAGCATCGCCGTGGAGCGGGATCTGCTGAAGAACCAGTCCGGCAAGAGCTGAGCCCCAGCGAGGAGTTCGACATGGTCACGAGGTTGCTGGTCGCCGTAGCGATCGTGGTCGCCGTTTCGTCCGCTTGTGTTTCCGGACCAGCTTCCGGAACCGCCTTCGACTTCGACGCCACCCTGCGCATCGACTACCACCACACCGGCGCCGCCGGCGAGGAGATCGTCGCCCTCGACCGGGTGTACCGCGAAGGCTCCTGGCCCGGCCCACGCGCCGACCTGATCGACGGCCTCGACCTGGGCCGCTACCGCGCCCGTCTGCTAGACGCCGCCTCCGGCGCCGAGCTCTACACTCGGGGCTTCGACTCCTACTACGGCGAATGGAAGACCACGGCCCCCGCCGCCGCAGGCGTACGCCGCACCTACCACGAGACGGTGCGCACGCCGTTCCCCACCGACCTGGTGACCTTCGTGCTCGAAATGCGGGGCGACGACGGTGTGTTCAGCGAGGTCTTCCGCCAGACCATCGATCCGGCAGACCCTGAAGTACGCGAAGACCCGATCGATGACGACATCGTGGTGGTCGAGGCCCACGTGGGCGGCGACCCGGCCGCCTGCGTCGACGTCGTGATCCTCGGCGACGGCTACACCGCCGCCGACACCGACAAGTTCGCCGCCGACGTGCACCGCTTCGCCGCCGCCCTGCTCGGCCAGGAGCCCTTCGCTTCGATGACCGACCGCATGAGCGTACGCGGCGTGCTCAAGCCCTCCCAGCAGCGCGGCTGCGACGAACCCACCCGCGGCGTGCACCGCAACACGGCCCTCGGTTGCACCTTCAATTCCCTGGGTTCCTCGCGCTACCTGCTGACCGAAGACAACCGCTTCATCCGCGACGTGGCCCGCGCCGCCCCCTATGACGTGCTGTCGGTGATGGTCAACCACGAGCGCTACGGCGGCGGCGGCATCTACAACCTTTTCAACACCTTCACCAGCGACAACCAATGGAGCGAGTACGTGTTCGTGCACGAGTTCGGCCACGGGTTCTCCGGCCTCGCCGACGAGTACTACTCGTCGAGCACCTCGTACACGGACTTCTACCCCGAAGGCTACGAGCCGGCCGAGCGCAACATCACCCGCCTGCCCGGCGGCGCGCCCAAGTGGGCCGACCTCGTCGACACCGACGTGCCCACGGCCTGGAACAAGGCCGAGTACGACGCCATGGACGTCGAATACCAAGCCCGCCGCGGCGAGAGCAACGCCCTGATCGCGGGGCTGATGCGCGGGGGAGCTCCTCAGGCCGAGGTCGATGAGGCTCTGGCCGCCGGTGAGGAACTGTCATTGATCCATCAGCAGAAGCTCGACGCCTGGTTTGCGGCGAATTCTGCCTTCGGGAAGGTGGGGGCGTTCGAGGGGGCGGGGTATTGCACTTCCGGGGTGTATCGGGCGGAGATCGATTGCATCATGTTCACGAAGGGGCTGAAGCGGTTCTGTGCGGCGTGTTCGCGGGGGGTGCTGGAGGTCGTGGGGGAGATGACGGACTAGGACGAGACCGGTTCCGCTCTTGAGAAGCCAATCGTCCAGACGTCTGGACTCCTGCGTGTGGTATCCTCCTCGGTGGAGGTTCGATCATGATCCCAACATGCATGGCCACAGCTATTCTCCTGATCGCAGCGACCGCTGCCGCCATCCCACCCCCCATCTACGACTTCTGCCCCGTTGTCGTCGAAGTCCAGCCCGACGCCCTGGGCCATTTCACCTACACCGGCGACACCTGCGACGGCGACAACCTCGTCGTCGACCACGACTGCCCCGTCTGGACCCAGACCCACGGTTCCGAGGACTACTTCGCCATCGCCCTCGACTCCGGCGCCTCGTTCACCGCCGCCGTCTCCCACGAGGGCGACGCCATGCTCATGGTCACGGCCGAGTGCATCGTCTACGGCACCATGTTCACCTGCCTGGCCGGGTCGAACACGACGGGTCCCGGCGGTATCGAATCGGTGACCTATGTCAACGACACGGGCGATGCGGCCGTCGTTTACCTGGTCATCGATACGGAAGACACGGCGGACTGCGGAGGCTATGCCATGGTCCTGAGCGTCCACGGCACGGTCCCGGCCACGACCACGTCGTGGGGAACGATCAAGCGCAGTTACCGATGAGGTTGCGAAGTCCGACGGGTCGGCGGGGAGTCCCCACGAGCCGTCGCAAGAAGATCCAGCTGATCGCCGTCATCGTCGTGGCGATACCCTTGGTGGGGCTCGTGTCCGAACTCGTCGCGCCCCTCCATCCGGCCAACGATCTCGCCGAGCGTATGGTTGTCGCCGAACCGCCGACTCTTTCGGATGAGAGCCCCACCCTCTGCATCGACGGACCCGAATTCATGGCCGCCCTGCGCGTCGATCTGGCCGCCGCCCGCCGCCGCGCCGTGGTGCAGACCCTCTCCTTCGAGGCCGACGAGGCCGGCACCGCCCTGGCCGCGGCCCTCATCGCCAGCCCCGCCGCCGAGAAGGCGCTGCTGATCGACACCTACTCGCGCTTCGTCGTGAGCGACAAGCTGATCTGCGCGCCCACGCGGCTGCTCGACATGCCTCTCGGCCGTGAAGCCCGGCGCACCCGGCAACTGATCAAGGACCTCGAAGCCCATGGCGTGGCGGTGACCTACGGACGCGGTTTCGGCTTCGGCCGCGACAACCTCGCCGCGCGCGACCACAAGAAGATCATCGTCGCCGACGATGTGGCCTACATCGGCGGCATCAACTTCAGCGCCCACAACTTCCTCTGGCACGACATGATGCTGCGCATCGCCGACGCCGACGTGGCCGACATGCTGGCCGCCGACGTCGCCCGCTCACGAGCAGACGAGTCGGGCAACGCCCGCGGCGAGTTCGGCGACGTCGAGATCGTCATCGGCGCCGGCGAGGGTAACACGGCGATCCGGGACCGCACGGCCGAGGCGATCCGTGCCGCCCGCACGAGCATCGCCGTCGAATGTCCCTACATCACCGAACCCTATTTCACGCTGCTCGGCGAGGCCCGCCGCCGCGGCGTCGCGGTGACCATCGTCACCTCGGAGCAGAACAACCGCCTGGGCATGAAGCAGAGCATCATGGCCGGCTGCATGCGCAACGATCTGGAGCTGCGCTTCGTGTCCGACCGCATGACCCACATCAAGGCCATGCTGATCGACGACGAGACGCTGGTGATGGGGTCGGCCAACTTCGATTTCCTCAGCGGCGAGCTGCAGCCGGAGCTCGTGGCCGTGATCCGCGATCCGGCCACCGTCGCCGACTTCGACAGGCGGGTGAGGCAGCCGTCCTTGGCGGAATCTTGGCAATGGGTCGGGAGCGGCGAGGAATCCCTGTCAGGTCGGGTGGGATCAGGGATCATGACCTTCGCCCAAGCCGTGCTTACGGCAGCCCACACCCGTTAACGTGAACGAAAAGCGACGACCCCCTGGAGGAGCCGCCGCTCAGTCGTCGATCCGATCCGATCAGATCTGGAACAGATACTGAATCTTCGTGAAGTACTTCCGCGCCGTCATCGCATGCAGGCTCGACGCCCCCGGATCAGCGGCGTTGAAGTCCCGCCAGTCGTGTGTCGACCCCAGGTAGAACACCGAGAACGAGTTCAGGCGGTAGGTGACCAGGGGGTCGACCTCCCACTTGCTGCCGAAGGAAAGGTGGTACCAGTCCTCGGTGTTGTAGAGCGGGCTTTCAGACTTGATGTGCTGAACCACGAGCCGCAGCGAGAGCCTGGGATCCACCTGCAGTTGGAAACGGGCCCGGGCAATGGTCTGCTCGAAGAGCAGCTCACCGGCGCCCGACTGATCGCTGCGGATGAAGTCGATGGTCGGTTCGATGGTCAGGCGGTCGATGGGTTTGAGATCGAGGCCAATCGACGCCATGGTTTCGTCGCCTCGCTCGTTGCTCAGCAATGCGGGATTTTCGCCGCGCCGCACGAACCCGAACAGGCCGATCGAATCGTTGGGGCGTATGTGCATGTTGGCCGACACCGACCACAGGTCGGAGTATTTGTCGTCTCCCCAGGTTTCTTCGCCGACCTGGTAGCCGAGGCTCATATAGGTCTGGGCCCAGCGCAGCGACATATCCAGCGACCCGTTCATATGCATCCACTTGCGGTCGCCGTTCATGTTCCAACGACCGTCGGCGAACACGTTGGGCGTGATGCGCTGGAAGGGTCCGCCCTCCGGGTAGAAGTTGTAGTTCGTGTAGACGAAGGCGTTGCGCTGGTCGTTCCAGGGGTCGTAGCCGGTCTGGGTGCGGTAGTCGCCGGCGACCTGGTTGTAGTCGAGGATCACGTTGAGGGTGCGGGTATGGTGACGCAGTTCGGTGATGAAGGCGTCGCCGTTGAACGACTCGCCGTCGAGGTCGATGGTGTGGCGGCCGTCGGCGAAGGTCACGCCGGGGTCGAGGGCCACGCCGTCGGGTTCTTCGGTGAAGCTGTGGACGTACTGCCCCATCCAGCTCAGGGAATTCGTGAGTCGGATCCTCGCGTCGCCCGAGTAGATGGTGCCGTGCCCCCCGTCGTCGTAGCGTCGGTCGGTGATCATGCCGCCGACCTGGGAGTTGTTGCCCAGGCTGTGCAGGCCGCGCAGCACGTTGACGGTGGAGCGGCCCATGTTGGTCTGGTAGGTCCGTTCCTCGGCGGGCGCGATGTAGGGGGAGTTCTCGTCACGGGCCATGACCCAGCCGAAGCTCGTGCGGTCCCAGCGGGCGGTGGCCTTGGCGGCCAGTTCTGGGTCCGACACCATGCGCGTGTAGAACGAATTGAACATGGTGCGGAACAGGTCGTTGCCCTCCTGGAAGAAGGGGCGGCGTTCCGGGAAGCGCAGCTGGATGGTCGTGTTGACGTCGATCTGAGCGGCGTCGGCTTCGATCTGGCTGAAGTCGGGATTGACCGAAGCTTCGAGTGTCACGTCCGACGAAAGGGAATACTTGGCTCCGACGGACCAGTCGTCCTGCCAGTCGCCGTCGACGATGCCCGACTCGGAGTCGAAAGCGTCGTCGATCTCGCCGCTGCGTGAGCCCACGAACGCTCCGAGCACCTCGAATCCCTTGCCGGGAGTCACGCCGCCGATCCCGTTGACGGTGCCCCACTGGCAGGGCCAGCATTGCTCGTCGGGATCCAGGGCCGACCACGAATACTGACGGTAGCTGTCGCGGGGATGCACGCGCCAGAAATCGAGACGCCAGTTCTGCTGGTCGCCGTCGGGGAAGCGCATGCCTGAGAGCGGGATGGCCATCTCAACGACCCAGCCGTCGTCGGTCACCTTGGCGGCGGCGTCCCAGATCATGTCGAAGCCGCGGTCCTCGCCCTGGACGCTGGTCCACATCAGGTCCTTCTGGATCCCGTACGGATTGACGAAGAACTCGTAGGCCCACACGCCTTCGCCGTAGGTGTCGATGAGCAGACCTACGGCGTCGTCGCCGTCGTACTGGTCGCGTTGGCACATGGTGGCGCGCACGGTTGAAGGATCGTCGGTGCAGACGAAGGCCGCGTAGATGTGGTCGTCGTCGTAGGTGATGTAGGCCTCGGTGGGCACCTGGGGCTCCACGTTTTCGCCGGGGGAGCGTTCGACGAATCCGTCGGCGCGTCCCGCGGCGATCCAGCCGGCATCGTCGAGCACGCCGTCGATATGGATGGGCTCGGCCGTGCGGGATGTTGCCACTTCGGGTTGGAAGACCGGAGTGAAGGCGAAGCCTTGGGTCACAAGCAGGATCGGCAGGGCGAACCAAACGAGCCGTCGGGCGGTCATCAGGGGATACGTCCTCATGATCACGACTTCCTGGTGAAGGGTCGATCAGGTGTTGGTTGGCTCGGTGCGAGTATTCGAGCACGACTTGGTTGTGTCCGGTGGGGCGGACGTCGTGCGGCGCGTTAGGGGGCGCGGCGCGCTCGGAGAATTACGTAAGGACCTGCAGAATGTTCTCTTGAAATTATCTGGTCTTCGAAAACCGCTCTTTTCGAGGTGTTGAGGGGCATTATTGAGATTAACTCAGATAATTACTCAATTATGATGATCCTTAAAGGGGTGGAACAGCGCGTTACGAGGCGAAGGGATCCGTTCGTCAACATGAAACCGCCACTCTTCAGGGGATCGTCATGACTTCTCGCTCCGTACTCATCCTTTTCGCCCTCGCCGTGTTGCTGAATGCCTCGGCTGATGCAACCACCATCACGGTCGACATGGCCGGAAGCGGTGATTTCGTCGTCATCGACGACGCTCTCTCCGCAGCCGCCGTCGGCGACACGGTGCTCGTGCTGCCCGGTTACTACAACCGAAGCCTGTTGGTGGACAAGGCGCTCACTCTGCGCTCGTCGGCGGGCAGCGTGGTCACGACCATCGCCGGTCCTTCGAGCAACGTGGAGTCGGTGCACGTCACTGCAGACGGCGTGGTGTTCGAGGGATTCACCATTACGGCGGGTCGCCGGGGGCTGGACGTCGACGCCGGCGTCACCGACTTCGCCGTGAGCGACATCACCATCGAGGAGACCGGAGCCATCCCGGTTCGCCTGCCGGTGAATCTGATCCCAGAAATCGTGCCGCAGCTCAATCTTGTGATGCACTTTTCCAACGTGTTCGACGCTGTGGGCGTGCACACCGGAACGATCACTTCGTCGACGACCTGGCCCGTGCTGCCGGCCGGATTCGTGTATTTCCTCGACTGGGCGACCGTGACGATCGCGGATTCAAGCGGACCGGTGCTGACCATTCCATCGGGCGAGATCATCAAGATGACGTACAGCCGCTTTGAGGTCGGTTCGAATACCCAGTCGGGTGGGCTGGTCGCCGATAGTGTGATCTTCACCTCCATCGCTGACGATATCGGCGGCAACACCAATGGTTCGACTTATGCACCCGGCCCCGGCGACTGGCAGCGCCTGGACTTCAACGCCATGGCCCGGGCCGACTCCTGCCTGATCACCAACTGCGAATTCCGCTACGGCGGCAATGGCGCGGGCGTGGTGCAGGTGGCCGGTTCCGACCCGACGGTCTCCGGCTGCACGTTCTCC
>CALEMW010000047.1 GCA_937910695.1 uncultured bacterium | reverse complement strand
GCTGCGGGAAGAGCTTTACCATGTTGTTCCTGGCGCGGCTGCTGATGAAGAGTGTTGCTCTATCGAGCCCGACCATCGTATTGATCACTGACCGCACGGATCTGGATGACCAGCTCTCGGGCTTGTTTACCAATGGCAAGGGCTACATCGGGGATGAGTCGGTGATCAGTGTGGAGAGCCGGTCACAACTGCGGGACTTGTTGAAGGGGCGTAACAGCGGCGGGGTCTTTCTGACGACGATTCACAAATTTACCGAGGACACGGAGCTGCTGACCGAACGTAACAACGTGATCTGTATCTCGGATGAGGCCCACCGCAGTCAGGTGAATCTTGACCAGAAACTCAAGATTACCGAAGAGGGGGTAAAGCGGACTTATGGCTTTGCCAAGTATCTGCACGACTCGCTGCCGAACGCGACCTATGTGGGCTTCACCGGCACACCGATTGATGCGACGCTGGATGTGTTTGGTAAGGTGGTGGACGCCTACACCATGACGGAATCGGTGGCCGATGAGATCACAGTGCGTATCGTTTACGAAGGCCGTGCGGCGAAGGTGTTGCTCGACAACAGCAAGCTTGCGGAGATTGAAGATTACTACGCCAGTTGCGCGGATGACGGGGCCAGCGACTACGCGATTGAGGAAAGCAAACGGGCCAACCTGCAAATGACCGCAATTCTCGGTGATCCTGACCGCCTGAAGGCTTTGGCTGCAGACTTCGTCGACCATTATGAGGCACGAATCGAAGAGGGCGCCACCGTCGCAGGGAAAGCCATGTTCGTCAGCAGCAGCCGTCAAATCGCCTATGGCTTCTACAAAGAAGTGATTGCGTTGCGTCCCGACTGGGGAGAAGTGAAGGTCTGTGCCGATGGGGAGGACCTGACGGAACAGGAGAAGAAACAGATCATGCCCATGGAACGCATCAAACTGGTGATGACCCGTGGCCAAGATGATGAACTCGCTTTATACGATATGCTGGGGACCAAAGACTACCGAAAAGAATTAGATCGGCAGTTCAAAACCGCCAAATCCAATTTTAAAATCGCCATCGTGGTGGATATGTGGCTCACCGGCTTCGATGTGCCCTTCCTCGACAGCATGTACATCGACAAGCCGGTCAAACGACACAACCTGATCCAGACCATTTCCCGGGTAAACCGGAGGTATCAGCAGAAAGAAAAAGGGCTGATCATCGATTACATCGGTATCAAGAAGCAGATGAACCTGGCTCTGGCACATTACTCCAAAGCCGACACCGCAAACTTTGAGGAAATCAAGCAATCCATTGTGGTGGTCAGGGACCATCTGGACCTGATGCGTACGATCTTTCACAAGTTTGATTCCACCCCGTATTTCTCCGGTCAACCCATCCAGCAACTGCACTGCCTCAACATGGCGGCGGAATATGTCCAGATTACCGACGAGTTCGAGAAGCGCTTCATGTTCCTGGCCAAACGAATGAAAGCCGCCTATGACGTCTGTGTCGGGTGTGATGAATTTACACAGGACGAGCGGGACCATGTCCATTTCTATCTGGCGGTTCGATCCATAGTCTTCAAACTCACCAAAGGTAATGCCCCCGACCTCGTTCAAATGAACGCCAAAGTACAACAAATGGTTGCCGAGGCCTTGCAGAGTGATGGGGTCGAGGAAATCTTCAAGATGGGGCAAGGGGATACCGCCGAGGTGGATATTTTCGACCCGGACTACATGGCCAAGATCGAAAAGATCAAGCTGCCGAATACCAGAATTAAGCTGCTCCAGCATTTACTGGCCAAGGCCATTGAAGCTTTCAAGAAGGTCAACAAGCTCAAGGGTGTAGACTTTTCCAAACAGTTCAAAGCCCTGGTGGACAAATACAATGACCGGAGCGAGCAGGACATCCTCCGGAGCGAAGTGCTGGAAGACTTCACCGACGAGATTATCGACCTGTACCACGCCAT
>CALEMW010000046.1 GCA_937910695.1 uncultured bacterium | reverse complement strand
TAACGCCGTGTCTGGTGAGTACTTTCAACTGTTGGATGTCGGTTTCGTTCCAGCACGCATGCACCGCCCGAAAGCCGCTGAACTCGAAAAAGAGAGGAAGGGTTCGCATCCAGGCGATTGCTTCTCCAGCCTCCGCTGACCCCAATGGGAACTCGTTCAAAAACGAAGTATGCTGAGCGGTGTTCTTTTCAGAATGATCTCTGAGAGGCCCATTCTCATCCCTGGTGTGAAAATGTATCGCATTCAGTTCATGGTTTCCCATGACAGCGGACGCAGTGCCGGCATCGATCATTCCCCGAACGATACGGATGACCTCACGATTGTCGGGACCCCGGTCAATGAAATCACCGAGATAGATCACGTGGCGCATCGGGTCGCTGTGACGCCAGGCACCGTTTCTCTCGGCATAGCCGAGATTGCTCAGAGCAGTTTTGAGTTTGCCTGCCTGCCCGTGAATGTCGGGAATTACGTCGTACATGCATTATGCCTTTCATATTGTTGTCTGTGTGTATCCATCCGGCGATTGACACGTCCAGAGGGCAGGCATCTCCAAGTGCCGAGCGTTAGGGCCTGCCTTTCTGGCTGCTCAACCCGACGTCTCACCAGTCGAATCCTGTGCGAGTTCTTTGTTTTGATCGTCGCGCCAGGATTCGTTTTGAGCGTCGTAATAATTGGCAAGATTTGGGTAAAACTCCGATGATGCAGTCGCAAAATCGAAAATCTCATCGACGTTCGATCCATCGAAGTTCAAATCTCGAAAATCATCAATGAGCCCGTTTTCGTCGATGATAAAAATCACCTGAAGCATCGTCAGGGGCTTCTTGCTCCATTTCGGTTTTACGACGAAACGTTCTGGCGGTTCCTGCTCCATGTATTCGTCGACCAGTCGATAATAGATCCGATCTCGCGATCGTCGTGCCCTGATCGAAAAGACGTCCATGGTGACCGAACGCAAGGTGACGCGCGCGATCTCCACCTCTTCCGGGCGGAGCGGTGGGAGATATTCCCCGCCCATGAGCCAAGGATGGATGGAGGCCTGTACCGAACGTGTCGTGCTATCGAGCGATGGCTCGCAGGGCACGGAGAAGTCTGATCCGGAATCGGTCTCATTCTTAGCTGCCCGTCTGCGGAGTTCTCCGGTGATGTGGCTACCGAAATAGGCAGACAGGCTTTGCGGCCCCCAGTAGGACCGGGGTCGAAAGTCGAGATCGAATTTTTCTGACATAAGGGTTTCTCCAGCCGTTCTTACATCTTCTTTAGGTTTCAATGTTCAGGCAGCCAGCCCTGCTTTCTGGCGTAATCGGCTGCCCCTGCGGCCGGCAGATGGGCCCATGCAAGATCCGAAGGTCGCATCTCGATGCCGTATTCCTCGTTCCAGGCCCGTCCGCACCGGTTGCACTTGTGGCCATCGGTCAAGCCGTGCATCCAGACCATCTCGACGTCCCAGCTTCCGCAACTGCACAACTCGCGCGGGGGCAGGGTTCCTTTTGGTACACAGCAGGTCAACGCTCAAACTCGCCCGAAGCGATACCACCGTCTACGACTAGCCAAGTCGTGCGCGCCGCCACTTCGTCCGTAAGGCGAGGCAGACACCAGTCGCCATCGAGCTTTGCGGTCGCATAGCGAGGTGTGCTCGGATGTTCTCCGAGTTCGAGCCCGAGGTCCGGAAGGCGGGCGCCAAAGGGGCCGGTTATCTGGTCCTGGAAGAGATCGTAGAGAAGATCGTGAGCTTCTGTCTCGGGCCGGTAGTTGGCATGCCATATACGAAAGGCGGGATCTTCGAATTCTGCTGGCTCGTAGAGGTCCTCTTCCGCAAACCAGCCCTCGTCAATCATCCGCCAGTGATCCGGCTGTTGCAGTACGAGATCGGTGCCGGGGCCAAACGCCCGCTCAAGGGCCTCTGACCTGATCAGTTTCGGCGGGGTCTCCGGCCCGTCGCTGAAAAGTAGTAGCCTGCCTTCACCGGTTGGCTTGGCGGATAAGGTCCGAACCCTCGGCAAGGCCCTCAGAGGTAAACAGATATGCTGTTCCTCTGCTGCTTGCAGAGCCAACGGACTGGATGCCGTAGCGGCAGTTGTGACGATGAAATCTCGACGCGTAATCATAGCGGTCTCCTATGCTGGGACCGGCAGGACAATCGCATGTGGATGGGGCCAACCCTTTCGTTGCCGATCTGGCCACATCCCCTTTCGGGCGACCACCTTGCCGGGTTGGGCAGGTTGGTGGAGGCAAAAGCCTCGCTCTTGATGCAGTAGCAATAATAAGTG
>CALEMW010000045.1 GCA_937910695.1 uncultured bacterium | reverse complement strand
TACTGCTCCATCTGTTCATGCGTCGCCACGCCGAGCTGGCGGCGAGCAAGGCCGACTACAAGCTCATCATCGAGAACCAGAAGGAGCTGATCGTCAAACTCGACGCGAAGCTCCGCGTCGTGTTCCTCAGCCCGTCCTACAGCACGATCTTCGCAAGACCGCCGGAGCGTGCAATGGGGCAAGCCGTCGTTGATTTGATTCCAGCGAGGGATCGCGACGAGGCAATATCCGCCATAAACTCCGCCATTGCTTCCGGCGAAACCACGTACAACGAACAGTGGATCACCACTCCCGAAGGAGCCCGCCTGCTTTTCTGGAGCGTCAACGCCGTCTTCGCACAGGACGGCAGTACCGAGGCCGTGGTGATCGTCGGCCGCGACATCACAGCGAAGCGCAACCTGGAAGAACAGCTCATCCAATCGCAGAAGATGCAGGCGGTGGGTCAGCTGGCCGGCGGCATTGCCCACGATTTCAACAACATCCTCCAGTCGATCACAGGCTGTCTCGAGCTCGCCATGCTCGACACGGATATCAAGAGCCAACCCTACCAGGACATGGAGCAGGCCCGTCACAGCGCCTCACGCGCTGCGGCTCTGACGCGGCAGCTTCTGGCCTTCAGCCGGCGACAGGTGCTCAAGACCCAGAACATCGACCTGAACGCAATCGTGCAGGACATGCATGAACTTCTTCAGCGCAGCGTGGGGAACGGCGTCGACATCGAACTCGATCTCGCCGACGAGAACACAGTGATCCACGCCGACGAAACCCAGATCCAGCAAATTCTGCTGAACCTCTGCGTCAACGCGCGCGACGCCATCAGTGAACGGGGCCGGGTCAGCATCCGCATCGGTTCCTCCACGCTGGGTCAGACCTTCTGCCGCGACAAACCCTGGGCCAAGCCCGGCCACTACGTCATGCTCCAGGTCTCGGACGACGGTTGCGGCATGGATGCTTCGACACTCAACAACATCTTCGAACCGTTCTATACGACGAAGAAAACGTCGGGGGGCACAGGTCTAGGCCTTTCGACGGTCTACGGAATCGTGACCCAGCACAACGGGTTGATCGACGTGGAAAGCGAACCGGGGCGGGGAACGACATTCAGAATCTACTTCGAGCGATCCGGCAACAAGTTGAGCGTCGCCCCAGTCTCGCAGCTGAAGGCCGCCCTCGGTGGCCAAGAGACGATTCTGCTCGCTGAGGACGACGACTCCGTCCGGAATTTCACGGTGCGCACCTTGGAATCGGCAGGCTACCGTGTGCTGCCAACCGTCGACGGCGACGATGCCCTGGCCATCTTCGCTCGCCACGCCGACGAGATCGACATGCTGTTGCTCGACGTCGTCATGCCCAACATGGGCGGACGCGAAGTGCACGACCGCGTCAGAGCCCTGCGCCCCGACATCCCCATCCTCTTCTGCAGCGGGTTCGACTCGGAGACCATCCATTCCAGATTCGTCTTGGACAAAGGACTTGAGCTGCTGCCCAAGCCCTTCGACCGCAACCAGCTCCTGCACCACGTGCGCAGGCTGCTCGATGCGGCCGTCGCTCCTGTTTGATCAGGCGCCTGGTTTGCCCAGCAGACGAAACATTTCCTTCTTGTAGGCCTCCACGCCGGGCTGATCAAAGGGATTGACCCCCAGCATCCTGCCGCTGATCGCCACCGCCTTCTCGAAGAAATAGAAGAGGCTTCCGATCACTCTCTCGTCGAGGGTCGGCACGGTGATCGTGAGGTTGGGCACGCCGCCGTCGGTATGAGCGTTGCGCGTGCCTTCGAACGCTTTGGTGTTGATGTCGTCCAGGCTGCGTCCAACCAGGTAGGCGAGGCCGTCGCGGTCGAGGTCGACGCCGCCGGGTTCGGCGGCGTCGAGCGGCACCACCAGATCGGGCTGTCCCCCATCGACCATCAGAAACGTTTCGAACAGCTCACGACGTCCGTCCTGCAGATACTGTCCGAGACTGTGGAGATCCGTCGTGAAACGACAAGACGCGGGGAAGATGCCGCGCTCCTCCTTGCCCTCGCTCTCGCCGAAGAGCTGCTTCCACCACTCCTGCAACGGCCCCACATCGGCATGGAACGAACTCAAGACCTCGACCCAGTAACCTTCGTCGTAGAGCGCACTGCGCGCCGCAGCGTAGAGATGGGCCGGGTTCTCCCAAAGGTCTGCCCCGGCACAACGCTCGCGCATGGCCGCGGCGCCGCCGAGCAAGGCGCGCACGTCGAGACCGGCGATTGCCAGCGGCAACAGACCCACCGGCGTGAGCACGGAAAAACGACCTCCCACGTCGTCGGGAATCACAAAGGTCTCGTAGCCCTCCTCGTCGCTCATCGACCTCAGGGCGCCGCGGGACGCGTCGGTGACGGCCGTAATCCGCCGGGCGGCGTTTTCACGCCCGTAGCGCCGGACCATGAGGTCGCGGAACAGGCGGAACGCCGCCGCGGGTTCGAGGGTCGTGCCGGATTTTGAGATCACCACCAGCCGGATGTCACGGCCCTCCACCCTGCGGAGCATTCTGGACAGGGCCGGTGACGAGAGGTGGGTTCCTGCGAAGAGAATTTCGGGCCCGCTGGTCAGGTCGCACAGAGCGCTCAGAGCCGCCTCCGCTCCCAGATAGGAGCCGCCGATGCCGATCACCACCACGACGTCGCTGTCCTGACCCGCCTGCTCGGCCAGATCCTCCATCCGGCTCAGTTCTGGTCCGTTGGCCGCCACCGGTAGATCGAGCCACCCCAGAAAATCCGACCCCGGCCCCTCCCGACGTTCGAGCTGTCTGGCCACGGCCCGGGCCAGCTCAGCCTTCTCGTCGATGCGTTCACGGTCGACGAACGGCAAAACGTTGGTGGAATCGATGTGGAGGCAGTCATTCTGGCTCATGGTCGCTCCTCGACGCGGTGCGTGATTTCTCATCACACCCCGTAGAGGCACGACGAGTCACTTTGTGCTATGATGTTGTCGCTTGATCGTTAAATTGAACATCGGGCATCAGAATGTATGAAGATACATAAAGATGCCGTGGTGTTCTGTACCCGAGACTGCGACATTGTGGTCCAGGTTCCTCGCCCGCTCAAGATGCATTTGGGGGATTTCGTGACGTCTCGCCGCGTCAAGGCCCAACGCTCCGCCCGCCGACTCCTGTCGGTGGTCTTTCTGCTGTCCTGCGGAGCAGGTGCAACCCTCGGCGCCGGCCCTCTTGTGGACAGCTGGCTGCTCGAAGGCAAGAGCGCCTTCGGCACCGCCCCCACGGAAAAGTCAACGACCTCGCCCGACCCCTTGCAGATGCGGTACGACGCGACTCACTACGATGTCGAACTCTGGATCGACCCCGACGATCAGCACCTCACCGGCTCGGTGACCCTGACGATGGACGTGCTGGTCGATCTCGATACGGTGGTCCTCGACCTCGTCGACGGCATGACCGTTCTGGCGGCCGCCGTCATCGATCCCTACGTTCAATACACAGCCTTCACCCATGGGAACGACCGCCTTGCCATGACGCTCCCGCAAACCCATATCGCGGGCTCGTCGTTGACCGTGACGGTCATCTATCAGGGTTACCCCGAGCCGTACGGCCTCTACGGCCTGCAGTTCGTGCCCCGCTACGACGGCGCGATCGTCGCCGCCAGCCTCAGCGAACCCTGGAGCGCACGTTCGTGGTGGCCCTGCAAAGACATCCCGTCGGACAAGGCCACCTTCACCATGACTGTCACCATGCCTGAGGCGTACACCGTCGTGTCCAACGGCGTGGCGATCGCCCAGCCTTCCCGCTCACCCGGCATCGCCGCCGGCTTGGCCCGGCTTCACGACGACATCGGCGTTCCCTCCGAGAAGGACAACTCCTACGTGCCGAAGACCACGACCTGGAGTCAGCCGTTGCAGATGTCCACGTACCACGTCTCGGTCGCCGCATCCATCTATAGGGAAATCGTGCAGACCGTCGACCTCATGGACGGGCCCCTCGAACTGCACCACTGGGTCTACCCCGCCCACTACAACGAGGCCGTCGAGGATTTTTCGGTGCTGCCCGACATGATGGCCTTCGCCGAGGATCTGTTCGGACCCTACCCGTTCCTCTCCCAGAAGTACGGCATGACCGTGTTCGACTGGGACGGAGCCATGGAGCACCCCACGGCCACCACCTACTCATCGATCTTCATCACGGGCGATCACTGGTTCGACACCATCATCATCCACGAGCTGGCGCATCAATGGTTCGGCAACCTCGTCAGCCCGACCGACTGGACCCACGTCTGGCTCAACGAGGGTTTCGCCACCTACGTCGAGGCCCTGTGGGCCGAACACAAAGGTGGCCGGGCCGCCCTGAAGTGGTTCATGCAGGCCCGCTCCAACACAACCTGGTGGACTGAACCGGTGGTCCGTGCTCCCGACCAGACCAGCCCCTGGTACTACTTCAGCAACATGATCTACTACAAGGGAGCCTGGGTGCTGCACATGCTGCGCCGCGAAATGGGAGACCCGGCATTCTTCGGCGCCCTGATGAACTGGTGTGACGATCCCGCCCTTCGCTTCGGAAACGCCGACAGCGACGACTTCCGAGCCGTGTGCGAGAACTCCTACGACGGCGACCTCAGCTGGTTCTTCGACCAGTGGCTGCTGCGTTCAACCAACCCCGAGATCGGTGTACTCTGGGCACCCCATCAGGAGATGGGCGCGAACAGCGTCACCATCGACTTCGCCCAGCTCCAAGAACCCGATCCCGTTTTCGGCGCCGCACCGTACCGACTGCCCATCGACGTCGTGATCGCCACCGCCGACTGGGACACCACCGTCACGATCGTGCTCAACAACTTCGAGACGCAGGTCTCGATCCCCACACCGGCCCAGGTCGTTTCGATCACCCTCGATCCCGACCGTTGGCTGCTCTTCGATCTTGTTGAGATGGTGGGCGTGGCCGAACAGACCACCCTCTCGCCCCAGATGTCCCTGCGCGCCGCCGCCCCCAACCCTTTCCACGGCCGCACGTCGATCCGCTGGGAAACGTCGACCCCGAGCCGCGACGAAATCACCGTGTACGACCTCCGCGGCCGCCTGATCCGTCAACTCCCCACATTCTCCGGGGCCCCCGGCGAACGCTCTGTCGCCTGGAACGGCCACGACGACGACGGCCGCCCCTGCCCGTCGGGCACCTACTTCTTCACGGTGATCAGCCGGCCCGACGACGGCTCGCTGCCGGCCCGTGCCACAGGCAGCCTGATCCTCTCCCGTTGACATCGGCCCCCGATGCTCCAACCTTGTCGGTGACCCCCCGACTCGAACATCACGTTCCCGCGGAGACCCCACGATGAGCGACCGTCCGACATCGACCGTTATCGGCGTGCACTATGCCGAGATCGCCCTGAAGGGAAAGAACCGGAGCGTCTTCCAGCGCAAGCTGCGCAACAACATGCTCCACGCCCTCGCCGGCGAACCCGTCGACTCGGTCAACCACGTGGAAAGCCGCTATCTGGTGCGACTGAGCGACCCCGAAGCAGCCCAACGCTGCACCGAGAAGCTCGCCCGCGTGTTCGGTATTCAGTGGCTCTCGGCCGCCGAGGCCGTGCCCCGTTCCGCAGACCACGACGACGATATGGCGCGGCTGAAGGACGCTGCGATCGCCATGGCCCGCCGCGACGTCGGCCGTGCGCGCGACTTCCGCATCGACGCCCGCCGCAGCGACCACACCTTTCCGCTGACCTCCCAGGAACTCAACATCGCCCTGGGCGACGTGGTACAGCCGGCCTTGAACATCGGCGTCAAGCTCAAGGAACCCGACCTCTGTGTGAGCGTGCTGGTGCTTGTCAAGGATATCCTGGTCTACACCCACAAGATCCCGGGCGCCGGCGGTTTGCCCGCCGGTTCGAGCGGACGCTTGATGGTGCTGTTGAGCGGCGGCATCGATTCGCCCGTGGCTGCATGGATGATGATGAAGCGGGGCTGCCGGCCGGAGTTCGTGCACTTCTATGCGGGCCGTACCCTGAAGGAGGCCAACGTCGGCAAAATCGAGCGGCTGGCCACGTGTCTGGCCCAGTGGTCCCCGGTGCCCCTGGCCGTGCACATGGTGCCGGTGTATCCCTACGAAGTGCGGGCTGTCGGCGTGGTGGAAGACTCCCACGACATGGTCCTGTTCCGCCGCTTCATGGTCAAGACCGCCGAGCGGTTCGCCCTGCGCGAGAACTGCCACGCCCTGGTCACCGGCGACAGTGTGGGTCAGGTGGCCAGTCAGACCCTGCCCAACCTGCGGGCGATCAGCAGCGATGTGAAGCTGCCCATCCTGCGCCCGTTAGTGGGCTTCGACAAGGTCGAGATCACGGACCTCTCCCGCCGCACGGGCATGTTCACCACATCCATCGAACCATACCGCGACTGCTGCTCGATCCGCTCGCCGCGCCCCGAGTTGAACGCCAAGACGGCCGATCTGCTGCAACTGTCGGAGATGATCGATCTGGATGAAGCGGTGAGCGAGGCCATCAAAACGTCGGATCTGCTGAAGATCGGCCCGGAGGGTCGGATCGAGAATTAACCCGAGAAGATGCGCCGCACCGTCTTGACGCGGGAACGCCACCAGGAATCGTCGATGCGGTCTCGACGTACATACTTGCCGGTTCCGGGCGCATGGATGAATTCCCCGTCCCCCACGTAGATCCCCACATGGGAAATGATGTCGCGGTCGATGCGGAAGAACACGAGGTCGCCCTTGGCCAACCCTCGGAGGTCGGTCACGCGGCCCGCCCGCGACTGATCGACGGCGCGACGGGGCAGATCGACACCCACCTTCCCGTACACGAAGCACACCAGCCCGCTGCAGTCGAAACCGTTGGGCGTCGTGCCTCCCCAGCGGTAGGGAGTCCCCACGAACGCCTCGGCCATGGCCACGACCTGGTCGGCTGGCGGGGCGGTACGGTCGATCTCGGTCCAGGTGGTCTGCTGCTCGGGAGTGGCCGGCCTCGGGGCCGACCGATCGACGGACGGGCGGGGCGTCGATGGCGTGGCTGTCAGTTCAGATTCCAGCCGGCCGCGACGATGGGGCGCGCAACCCGTTGTCGTCAAAGACACGACGACGGTGAGCAGCACACAGAACGCCACCGACGTTCGCAGTGACGAGGCGAGGGACTTCCGTGTCCGCAGGCGCTTCATGGCGCTCATATTACAGCATGGACGTGGCATGGTCAGCACCGGCCTTGCAAGGTTTGCGCCCCGCCTTGGCGAGACCGCCTCCGAATGCTAAGTTGAGCACCTCTTCACCCTGGGAGCCGAGCCATGACCGACGCCAAGAACAACCAGAAGACCGACGTCAGCCCCGGCGACGTCCTCGAAACCACCATCGACTCCATCGTCACCGGCGGCGCCGGCCTGGCTCGCGTAGATGGTCTGGTGCTCTTCGTGCCTGGCACGGTTCCCGGCGAAACGGTCCGGGCCAAGGTCGTGAAATCCAAGAAGGGGTTCGCCGAGGCCGAACTCGTGGAGATCGTCATCCCCTCGCCCGACCGGGTGGAGCCCCCCCTTGGCGAGCTGGGCACGCTCAGCGGTTGCGATCTGCAGCATCTCTCTCTCGAGGCTCAGCAACGTGCCAAGTTCGTCATCGTGCGGGACTGCTTCCGTCGCCAGGGCGGCATCGACATGGAGGACCGCCTGAGCGGCCCAGAATCCGCCGCCCCCCCCGTCGGCTACCGCAACAAGGTGCGCCTGACACGCGATCCGATCGGACGCTGGGGCGTGATCCGCAAAGGCACCCACGACGTGCTGGCCATCGACGAGCACGGCCTGATGCCCGCCGTCTTCAACGAGACGGTCCTGCCCTGGATGCGCCTGCTGCCTCCGGTGGACCAGATCGTCATCCGCTTCGACGCCGACGGCGGCTGGCTCGCGGTGCTCTATGGTCCGCCCGCCCGCCTGAAAACCCTGAAATCCATCCTCAAGGACGTCGAAGAGGCGCCGGCTCCCGGTTGCCAGGGCGTCCTGTTCAACAACCGTCCCGTCTGGGGCCGCGACCACCTGCTGATCCGCATGCTCGAACGCACCTGGCGCGTGCATGCCCTCAGCTTCTTCCAGACCAACTTCGCGGAGACCGAAGCCGCCGTGCGCCTGGCTCGCACCTGGCTCGATGAAGACGGACTCACCGCCGCCACTCCCGGCGGCGCCCTGATCGACCTGTACGGCGGGGTCGGACTGTTCGGCCTTTCGCTGGGCGACCGGTTCGAGACGGTCATCGGCGTGGAAGAGAACCGTCAGGCCGTGCTCGACGCCCGCAACAACTACAAGCGCGACGAAACCCTGGCCTCGCGCGCCAAGGTCGTGCTCGCGCCGGTGGAAAAGGTGACCCTGGGCTGGAAGATGTCCCGCACCCAGAGCGCCGACGGCAGCGGCCGCCCCAGCGCCGCCCGCGGTACCGGTCCCTTCAGCGCCGAACTGGCCACCTCCGCAGGATTGGGCGCCAAACTCGACTGGGCTCGGACGACCGTCGTGGTCGACCCGCCGCGCGCCGGGCTCGGGGAGCACGTGACCAACGACCTCGGATCCCTGGCCCCGGCCCGTATTCTCTACATGAGCTGCGATCCGGCAACGCTGGCGAGGGACTGTGGGGCGCTGGTCAAGGCGGGGTACGAGGTCAAGCGGGGTCGGGTCATCGACATGTTTCCGTTGACGAGTCATGTGGAGACCTTGGTGGAACTGGTCCGAACGGAATCTTCCGAGATTTGACACTTCGTGCCATTGTGGTACACTCCCCTGGTGCCCGCGTCCGGAGCGACGGACCGATCCACGCACGCACATCGACATCCTATTCAGCGACCACATCCCGGATCGGCGTATAGCGCCCGGAGCACCATTCCATGCCCAGGGTGATCGAAAATATCTTCATCGCCGGCTCGCTGGCTCCGCTGGCGACGTTCGTCTTGCTGCTTCTGGCCTGGCACGCCGTGTTGTGGAATCCAGGCGTGCGTGCCCGGGCTACATCGTCTTTAAGAATGTTTGGACCCTTGGCGGCGTGCGCAGCGGCCGGCATCGCACTGATCGCTTTTGCAGGCTTCGGCGCCTGGTACTCCCGCCATCCCGGCTTCGCCAGCGAAGTGGAACCCTTGGTGACCACGATCTCCGGCATCTTCCATCACGGCGGTCCTCTCTATCATGCTCCTGACGCCGCCGAGCGCTACAGCGTGCTCTACGGACCTTCGGTGTATCTGGCTACCGGTCTGTCGTTCCTGATGTTCGGCCTTTCGATCACAGCCGCCAAGACCGGCGCCCTGCTGGCTCTGTTGGGATCGTTGGTTTTCCTGCACCTCGCCTTGCGACGCCACATGATCGACGCAACGGCCTTCGTGCTGACAGCCGCCGCCGCCATGCTGTTGTGGATCTGCGGGACGTCGGCCTTCGTCGTACGACCGGACGCCTATCTGCTGTTCGGCGTGTCGGTCGGTTTATGGAGCGCCGGACTGCACCGTCGCTCCACAGCCGTGATCGGGACGGCTCTCGCCTTCGGCTTCGTCGTGAACCTGAAGATCCACGCCGGGCTCTACATGCTGCCGGTGCTGGCCATGCTCGACGCCCGGCACGGTTGGCGATCCACCCTTGCCGCCCTCGGGCTGGGAACCGCCGCCGCCATGGCTCCTTTCGCATTCCACCCGGGGATCTCGCCCAACCGATATCTCGAATGGGTCTTCATGTCGACCCATCACGGGCTCCAGATGAACGAACTGCCGATCCTGCTACGCCGCGGGTTGCTGTACGCCATCCCGGTGCTGGTCCCTCTGGCCGCCGGCGCCCGTTTTCCAGACAGTTCCAGCCTGCGACGCAACCTGGGGCTGGCTTGGCTGGTGGGCAACGTGGCGGTCATCATCCTGGCTCTCAAACCAGGAGCCGGGCTGGTGCACCTGCTGCCCCTGGTCCCCATCAACCTGGTTTCCGGCGCCATGCTGTGGATCGATCGCCGTCACACGGCTCCCAACCTCAAAGCGTTTTCACCCGATTGGCGACTTGGCTTCACCGCCGCCTTCCTGCTGACCGTCCTGCTTTCCGGCTCGGTGAACGGATACCGCTCGGGCCGACAGGCGGCGGCGCTGATGGCGGATGCCGGAGCCGTCGACGCCGACATCGGCAACATTCTTGCCGGCCACCCGAACCGCACGATCGGCATGGGCTACGGCGGCGAGGGCCTGCATTTCCGTCATACATACCAACGCCCGCTGCTGGCCTTCGCCGAACAACCCGTGCTGATCGACGCCGTAGCCCAGATGGACGCCCACCTTTCCCACCTCGAGATTTCCGCTTCGACCCTGGCGACCTTCGACACGGGGCTGATCGAGATCTGGCTCATCCCCCGCGACCAAACACCCTTCGCCAAGTGCAACTGGTACTCGCCCCACGAGGAGATCTTCTCTCCTGAGGTGCGCGAACACTTCAGGTCCCATTACAGTCTTGAAGAGACCTTCGATCTGTGGACGTGGCGCGGCGCTCCGGTGGCGGGTCACAGCGCCACCGGAACCCACCTGGCCCCATAAACGAACGCCCCCTCCGCAGAGGGGGCGTAGATCGTTTCGGTTCACTCGGTCGAGTGGGCGGCCTTAGCGGTCGGACTTCTTGAGCGTCGGCAAGACCTTCTCAAAGAACGTCAACAGCAGGAACGGGAACACGAAGATCGCCACCGCCGCCAGCACGCCCTCCTTCTCGTACAGCCCCGGCACGTAGGTCTCGCGGAAGCCGCGCATGCTCTTGGAGAACATCTGTCCGCCGATCACGACGTTCCATCGCATCGAGAGCACCTGAAGCAGAAGCAGCAGCGAGGCCGAAAGCGTCAGGGTGTTGCGGATCTTGTCGTGCATCACGCCGCCCATGGTCACCACGAGCATCAGCAGGATG
Source organism: uncultured bacterium (assembly GCA_937910695.1). Classification (GTDB taxonomy): domain Bacteria; phylum Krumholzibacteriota; class Krumholzibacteriia; order LZORAL124-64-63; family LZORAL124-64-63; genus CALEMW01. The sequence continues at coordinate 22,911 of CALEMW010000045.1, read as the reverse complement.
AAGGGGATCAGACCGCCGATGACCATCTGCACCGAGATGAACGAGATCGAGAGCTGATGGGTCAGCAGGTGTCCGATGACCTCCCACTCTTCGGCCCGCTCGTAGGACAGGGTCATGATCTCGAGGATTTCGAGGGTCAGCGACATGATCATGAACAGCCACAGCCACCGCGCCATGGACGAGATCGCCTCGCGGTCCACCTCGATGCCCTTGAAACGGCAACCGATCTGGTAGAGCACGATGAGCATGGCGATGCCCGAGACCACCGCCGAGAACAGGAAGATCACCGGCATCAGGGGCGTGGACCACCAGGGGTTGGCCTTCAGGGCGCCGAAGAGGAAGCCCACGTACCCGTGCAGCAGGCACGCCATCGGAATACCGAGGGCCGCCAACACGCGGATGAAGCGGCGGTCGATGGCCAGGGCCGCCTCCGACACGTCGTACACGCCCAGAGCCAGCAAGCTGTAGAAGCGCTGCTTCAGCCCGCGCGATTCGGTGGCGAGCCGCACGATGTCGGCGCGGAATACGAACCACACCTCCAGCACCACCAGAATGAAGTAGGCCGAGAACAGGAACCCGAAGCCCGCCATGGCCGAGGTGAAGTTGGGCGTGACGATGATGTTCAGCGCATTCTCGGGATGACCGAGATGGTTGAGCAGAGGCAGCATGGCCGCCGGCAGGAAGCACAACGACGTGGCCAAAGCCAACCGACCGACCGGCTTCAGCTCGTCGCGGTTGAACACGTGGTAGAGCGACGACACGATGAACGCGCCGGCCACCAGACCCGTGATGTACGGATACATCACGATCATCAGACTCCACGAGATGTGAACGTCGTTCGGAAAGAGATACCCGGTGAGTTCGGTGAACATCAACGCACCTCCATATCCAGGCCCGAGTAGTAGCACTGCGGTTTGGTGAGCAACTCGGGCTGCAGCACATGGATCCGCTGGGTGGCGATGATCTCGTTGATGGGATCGTCGGGGTTCTCACGGTCGCCGATGATGCGGGCGCCCACGGGGCAGATGTCCACGCAGGCCGTCTTCCTGCCGTTGGTCAGACGGTGGTAGCACCAAGTGCACTTGTCGGCCGTGTGGGTCTCTTCGTTGATGAAACGACTGCCGTAGGGACAAGCCTGCACGCAGTAGCCGCAGCCGATGCAATGCTCCTTGTCCACCAACACCACGCCGTCGCGGGTCGTGTAGCTGGCCCCCACGGGGCAAACCTGGGTGCAAGGCGTCGCAGCACAGTGGTTGCAAAGCTTCGGCACGAAGAAGGCCTTGCGCACGTCGCCGCCGGCCTTGATGCGCTCGAAGCCGAATTCGCCGCCTTGGGGCGAGTCCACATGGGCCTCGCCCTCGGCATTCATCCGGTAGCGTTCGATCCAGGTGCGGTAGTTGCCTTCGGGCACGTCGTTCTCCGCCCGGCAGGCGCGGGCGCAAGAACCGCAGCCGATGCAGGCCCGCGTGTCGATGAGGTAGACCCAGCGATGACGGGTCCAGTCGTAGGTCGAATCGACGGCGCCTGCAGCGCCCTCGGGCAGGATCAACCCGATGACGGCGCCGCTCGCCACCACCGCGCTCACCGTGGTCAAGTGCTTGAGGAAGGTCCGCCGGGTCAGCCCTAGTCCGTCCCCGCAGCCGTCGCAACCGTTCTTCTTGTCTTGCATGTCGAACTCCTCGGTCGTTGGCCTACAGGGGCGCGTGGGGATCGTGACAGTCGAAGCAGACGGCCGGCCCGAATTCGCCGCCCTGCTCTTCCACGTGCTCGCGCGGCCGGACCTGCGGGAAGGCGCGGGGTCGAGCATCGAGCCACTGATGACAATTCAGACAGAGTTCCGCTTCACGCCGCACCGGCATCTCCTTGACCCACTCGCCGTCGACGGCGTGCAGGGCGACCGGAGCATGGCATCCTTCGCACTTCACGTTGGCGTGGCCGGCCCCGGCAATCGTCTCGTACTCCTGGTCGTGGCATTCGAGACAGGAGATATTCCCTCCGTGGCGCTGTTCCTTGGCCCGTTGCTCAGCGATATTGTCGCCGCGGTACCAGCCGAACTGCCCCCAAGAGTCGGGAACGAGCAACGAGCGGAGAAGCACCAGGGCGATCACCGCAATGATCAGCAGCAGAAATGCTCGCACCACATGCTTGGCGTGCCAGAGCGGACTGTCCTGTCTCATGAAATCTCCTCATCGTCCGAACTTGAAGACGCACCCGGCCCCTGGCTCGTAAGGAGCCAGCCGAGAACTCCGATCTCAGCATCCGCTTCGACAGCATCGACCACGGGCTCTTCGTCTACCCCGAACAGCCATCGCACCATCGACGATTCCCCGGTTGCACCATGTTCAGGAGCATCGGGCACCGCTTGAGAATCGAACACCCAGCGCAGCGCTGAAACATCCCGCGCCTCGACCGGCGCATTAGCCACGACGGTCAAGGTCTCACCCGACAGGAGCCAGGAGAAAAAGGACGTCAGCAACTCGAAAGGAGAACGTCGCGAGGGGCGGGCGGAGCTTGTTGGCACAAAAATCTCCTACAAATTTGGTGGCGGTTTATGGCATTGTATCCCAAACACATATGAACTTGCAATGCCATGTTCATGATGATGGATCCATTCTCATTGCATGCGGTGAAAGGACGTCGACATGGAGTCGAGACTGCGGGAGATGGAGCTCAGGATCGAGGCGCTGGAGGCAGCCGTCTTCGCCGCCGAGGACAGAGTCGCAACACCTGCCCCGAGCGATACCTCGCCGGTCGTCGCAGCCGAGACTTCACCGCCCGACGACACGGCTGCGGCCGGACGTCCCCGCCTCCACTTCGCATCTCTGATCGGCCGGCTCTTCATGGGAATGGCCGGGGCGTTTCTGTTACGGGCCGCCGTCGACGACGGCCTGCTGCCGCCCACCGCCGGCTTCGCTCTCGGGCTCGCGTACGCAGCCGGGTGGCTCCTCTTGGCGAACCGTTGTCACGGTGTTGTCGGCTCGCGGCGCGGACTCGTCCACGGCATGCTCGCGGCGCTGATCGCCTACCCTCTGCTTGGGGAGTCGGGGGCCGCCAAGCAGCTCGTTTCACCCGTGGTCGCCCTTGCTTCGACCGGTGCGATTACGGTGGGATTCCTGATCGTCGCCGGCAGACTCAACCGTCAGATCCTGGCCCTGTCCGCGGTCTTCGGTGCGGCCGCGGTCGGGACATCCCTGTACTGGAGTTCGGAAGCCAAGGCCGCGGCCTGCCTCACGCTGATCGCGGTAAGTGTGATGTCCTACATGACGGGCCATCGCCGCTCGTGGCAGGCCCCACGGTGGATCGCCGCGTCGTGGGCCAACATCATTCTATTTCTGCCCCTGCTCCACGCGTCCGGCTCTCCCGACCGTCTCGAAGGAGGCTATCCCACGGCGACCCTCGTGCTGCTGCTCGCCGTAGGTCAGTTCGTTGTGTTCGTCGGGTTGTTTTCCCGAAGCATGCTGTTCCGTCGACGCCCGCTCGGCGCCTTCGAAATCCTGCAGACCTTCGCGACCATGGTCCTGGCCTTCGGCTCCGCCTTGGTCATGGCTCGAATCGAAAGCGCCTACGCCATCGGCATCGGCTTCTCGGCCCTGCTGACCGGCGCCGCCCTCTACGCGTTTTCGTTCTTCAAAGTGCAGGACTCCTTCGGTAAGGGCGCCGAGTTCTACTACCACTCCACGCTGGCAGTTCTGCTCGTACTGACAGGGGCTGCATTCCTTCCCTCGGGAGGATATGTGGGCGCCCTGTGGATGGGCATGGCTCTGCTCATGGCGATCCCCGGTGCCCGACGCAGCCGCCTGACCCTGCGCTATCACGGCGCAGCGGTGACTCTGTCGGCGATGCTGGCAACCGGGATGCTCATGGCTGCTCACCCTCCGCTGACTTCGACGGTCGTCGCACCTCTGCTTGAGCCCGACCGCCTGGTGGTAATGGGGCTGGTGTTCGTCTGCGGGTGGGTGCTGGCATCGACACCCTTGCCTCACGACGCCGCCTGGACTCGGCGTCTGCCTACGGCCCTCGTCTTCGGCGCCTCCGCTCTGCTGGGCACCGGCCTGCTGGCCCAGGTCGCAGCCCGCATCACAGGCGGCGGCCAGGTTCTCGATCCCGGTGTGACGGCCGTCATCCGCACTCTTGCCGGCTGCGCCACCGCCATCCTCTTGATGGCGATGGTCCGCCTGCTGCGACGTCCAGAACCGGCCTGGCTGGTCATGCCGTTGCTCTTCGCCCTGGGATTCAAAGTGATTTTCGAGGACCTGAACGTAGGGTCGTCCGGACTCAGATTCGTGGGATTCCTGGCCTATGGCGCCACTTGGATCGCCGCCGCACGCACTGTCCGCTTCTCACGAACGGCGGCCGACAACGCAGTTTCCGCTCTCGATTCGGAAGGCGACTAGTTACTGTATTTTGTAGTATCAGCTTCATTGTGGTATCATTGATCAACGATGCCGGGCTCAGCCCGGCATCATCTTTTCCCGCACCGGACTCTCCTGGCGACGGTATCGCCCTTCAACCATAGGGACCACGCTCATGCGCTCCATCCGCATCCTGACCTTCACACTCCTCGCGATGGTCCTGTCTTTGTCGGCAACAGCTCAGAACCTGGATATTTCGGGCTGGACCCTTGAGCAGACCGACTCGGCCCAGTCGTTCACCATCCCCGCCGGCACCAGCGTGGCTCCCGGTGCCTACGTGATCATCTGCCGCGATGTGGACCGGGCGGCCTTCGAGACCTACTACGGCGTGACCCTCGCCCCCGATGTCGTCTACCTGCGCTCGAGCAACTCCGCGCCCATGATCAACGGCGCCGAGACCTACTCCCTGCTCGACGCCGCGAGCGCCCTGCAGGACGGCCCCACCGACGCGGTCACCACCACGCGCCGCTCGTACCACCGCGCCGATCCCGAGACGCAGGCCTTCACCGTCATCGACGAGATTCCCTCGCCCGCCTCCGGCGTGGAGGCCCCCGACACCGTGATGAGCGGCCTGGTCATCAGCGAGGTCACCGACCCCCTCGACTACGTGTACGAGTACGTGGAGCTCTACTACGACGCCACCATCGGCGGCGGCGGCAACCTGGCGCCGGTCATCACCAACGTGCAGCACAGCCCCGCCTCGCCCGTCAACGGCGACGACGTGACCGTCAGCTGCACCGTCACCGACGCCGACGGCGCGGTGGACGTGGTGTGGGTCTGGTCGCGCACCGACGCCGGCTCGTTCCTGCCCACGGCCATGACCGCCACCGGCGGCGGCGTGTACAGCCACACGTTCCCGTCCATGAGCGGCGGACTGGAACTGCAGTACTACATGTGGGCCCGCGACAACGAGGCGGCCGAATCGCTCAATCCTCTCGGCGCACCGTCCTCCTGGTACAGCGTCTTCATCGGAACCGGCGTGGTGGGCGGCAAGGTCGTGCTCTTCGACCACGCCCATGCCCAGGACGCCGGCAGCGGCGGCAACTGGCGCGTGGACGACAACCACCCCACGCCCGTGCCCGACACACCTACGTCCGAAGCATCGTGGAGCGGCCAGCTCTCGAGCTGGGGCTACGAGCTGTGGCAGGCGGGCCACACGATCCGCAGCAACACCGGCCCCTTCAGCGCCGCGCTGCTGGCCGACGTCGACCTGGTCGTCTGCGTGGAGCCCCAGGATCCGTTCACTGCGGCGGAGATCGAGGCCCTGCGCCAGTTCGTGTTCACCGGCGGCGCGTTCTTCTTCGTGGCCAACCACAACGCCAGCGACCGCAACAGCAACGGCTGGGACAGCCCATCGATCTTCGGCGGCTTCAGCGTGCCGCACATCACCAACCCGGTGGGCTCGGACACCGAAACCTTCTGCGGAGCCAACTACGGCATCCACTGCAACGTGAAGGACGAGGGCAACAACTCCATCACCGGCACCTACACCAACGTCCTGTCGGATCCGACCAACCCCGTCCTCCACGGACCCTATGGCGACGTGGGCGCGGTGATCTTCCACGTGGGCAACGGCATGAGCCTGTGGCCGACGGTCAACGGCGACCTGAGCGACGTCGGCGCCTTGATCTCCACCGACTCCGGCGCCGCCGCGGTGGCCGCCTGGTCGCGCTACGGCAACGGCAAGGTCGTGGGCTACGGCGATTCCTCGAGCACCGGCGACGGCACCGACTCCGAGACCCACGCCGACAACTGGACCGAGGCCGGCTCCAACAACCGCGAGTTCTTCCTCAACGCCAGCGCCTGGCTGCTGACCCCGACCGGCACCGCAGTCGGCGACGTTCCGCTGAACCCCGGCCATGACCTGCACGCGGCGCCTAACCCCTTCAACCCTTCGACCCGGGTGAGCTTCACCATGCCCGCCGACGGCGCGGTGCGCTTGACCGTGCACGATCTACAGGGTCGCTTGGTGCGGACGTTGGTGGACGGAGTTCGCAATGCAGGAGAGCACTCGATCGTGTTCGACGGACGGGATATGGCCGGTCGTTCTCTGGCCAGCGGCGTCTACCTCGTCCGCGCCCAAGGAACCGGAATGGTGAGCTGGACCAAAGTCGTGTTGTCCAAATAACGCTACCGGCCTGAAGACAAGAACCCCCCTGCGGAACGTCGAACTACCTGACACGCCGTTCCGCAGGGGGGTTCTTGTCTTCAGGCCGACATCCTCTATCTGTACAACCTCTTCACGGACCCCCAGCTCGCCGGCGCCTCGGATACGGTCTGCTGATTGATGGTAAACACCGGCACGGGCTCGTTGCCGGCGATCGTCGTCATGGGAGCCAACTCGTAGTCCGGCGCCGGGCCCGCGTAGCCGGGCGAGTCGGGGAACGATACGGAACCGGGAACGGGACTGATAGAGAACCGCACGACGTCGGTCGGGCTCATGATGAACGCCGTAAAGGTCGCCAGGTGATAGATCTGACCCGGCTCGAGGGGATCGGAAACGATCAGGCCGATCTGGAAGGGAGGCATGCCGCATTCCGGAATGAGGCCGCAGCCCGGCACGAACCAGGTCGGCGCAATGACCATGCCTTCCACGTCGACACTGGCTTCCCAGCTGGAAATTCCCGACAGACTCGGGTCGAGCAGTCCGAGATGGATCTCGACGGCTTCGACCGGTGTGGTCGTGTAGATCTCGGTCGGATACGCGGGCGCCTCGGTGGTCCCGGTGAAGAACAGGATGGTGTCTGTCTGGGCAGACACGACCAAAGGCAGTGCGAGCAGAAGCAGAATGGCAAGCCTGAACTTCATGACGGCCCCTTTCGATGTGTGACTCCATAGGAATTGATAATGCAGAACCAGTCTATACGACATGGAGCGCATCGTCAATCGTTGCGCCCGCCGGCGGCCGGGGTGATCATGGGGCCTACCCGTTCACAGGTGTGGCGTCTGCGGACGTAACCCTATCCGAAAGCTGAACATTGACCCGTCCCCCCGACCGCACCAGCCGCGCCGTCCTGCTGATGCTCGCGTCCGCCGCCTCGTTCACGCTGATGGGCATTGCGGTGCGCTGGGCCGGCGACGCACCGTTGGCCCAAAAGGTCCTGGTGCGCAACTTGATGACCGCGGCGGTCGCCGGCGCCTGGGTCGCCCGCGACGGCCGCGGGTCGGTGTTCGCATGGCGGCCGTGGACGTGGCGCCTGATCGCCCGCTCGCTGGCCGGCCTCGCCGGCGTGGTCTGCTACTTCTACGCCCTCGACCGCGTGACCCTGGCCGACGCCTCGATGCTCAACAAGCTGTCGCCGTTCTTTGTCTTCCTCTTCGCACGAGTCTTTTTGAAGGAGCGCCTCGGCCGACCACTGGTCGCGGCCCTCGCCGCAGCTTTCGTCGGCGCCATGCTGGTGATCAAGCCCGGCTTCAACGCCGCCGCCGTCCCGGCCCTAGTCGGCGCGGCCTCGGCTGTGTTCGCGGCGACGGCCTACACGCTGGTCCGCTCGCTGCGCGGACTCGAACCGCCCCACCGCATCATCTTCGCGTTTTCGGTGATCTCGACATTGGTCGCGGCGCCTGTCGCCGCGTTCGGGTGGATCGCACCGACGCCAGGGCAGTGGGCGGCGCTGGTAGCCATCGGGGTCGGGGCGGCGGGGGGGCAATTCGGATTGACGTACGCCTACCAGCTGGCGCCGGCGGCGAAGATCTCGGTGGTGAACTACAGCAGCATCGTGTTCGCGCTGATCGCGGGGCTGGTGATGTGGGGCGAGTGGCCAGACAGGTGGAGCCTGTTGGGCGGGGTCATGATTCTGGGGGCGGCGGGATTGTCGCAGAGGGGGCCGGGAAAGAGGGAAGCGTAGTGCCACCCGATCAGGTCATCGATAGATCATCTTGATCATGCTCCAGGACCCCTGAGTGTTCCCCACCACCCCCTCCTCCGGAGGATCCACAACCGGAAGCCCGTCATACTCGACCACGAAGTGCTGCCGATCATCGAGCCCGGTCAGGCTTTCCCAGTAGTAGACCACACCCTCGTAGGGCATGCGGGTCACCGAGAGGTACATGTTGGAACCGCACTCCGTCCAGCCGCACCAGAACGGGACCGACTCGCTCCACGCCTCCCCAGTCATCCAGCGCCAGCCGTAGACTTCGCCGGGATCCAGATCACCGGACAGCTTCTGCCAGCCCCCCAGATACGCCCCGAACGTCGGGCGTTCAGACAGGGAGAACACGAACAACAGTTCCGCTTCGGTGGTCATCGTGGCGAGGTGGCCGGGGGTTCCCTGGTATACCATCGACTCGGCGGCGGTGCGGGCCTCGGCCCAGGTCATGCCGTCCGCTTCGAGCATCTCGTAGGCGTGGCCGTTTCCTCCTTCGGCGATCGGCCACTCGAAAGGGGCGGCGGAGCTCTGACACGGAAACAGGAAGGTTGCAAGAAGCAGCAGAAGCACTGATCGGCCCATCATCGGAACAGTCCCTTCATGGCTCCCCAGGCCATGTCCTCGTTGGCAACTACACCTGTCCAGCGTTCGAGCTCCCAGACATGGCCGTCGTCGATCCGAACCGGCCCGAGAGTGCGGTTGAGCCAATAAGTCCTCGTGAGATAGGGAGAAGCGCTCAGCGACGAGACCGACAACACCATGGTCTCGAACGTCCCGGCCGGCGTCGTGATCGTCTCGGGTCCCGAGACCCCAATCGAAACGAAATCCGCACCACTGTTGACCATCACCATATAGGTGGCCATGGATCCTGGAACAAGGGGCAGATCCAGGATTCTGATGGCGGGCTCGATGTCGATCCAGTCAGGATCGATGAAGCCCTCACAGGTGTATTCACAATGGCTCAACACGATGTCGCCGGAAGCATCGATCTGGAACACGTCCGTGGCCCAGCACTCCCCCCACGCTGCGACAATCGTGTCATTACGGTAGAAATCTCCCGGCCAATTACCCGGAAGAATGACGACATCACGCGTGCCGTCGAACCCGTCCGTATAGTGGAATGTCGCCCCGGGCTGGGTGGGCCAGTAGTCGGCCCCAAACGCGAGCGAAGTCAGCAGAAATAAGATGACGAAGCAATATCGGACCATATCCAACCTCCTGAATCATGGGGATTATAGCACACTTCACCGCCTTCTCTTCCGCGTCCTCCAGAACAACCCATACCCCGATACACCCACCAGCAACGCCGCCACCGACACGATGCGCAGCTGCGCCGTGTTGATGTCGTCGCGACCCCGGTAGTCCATGGTGTGGAGCATCCACAGGAAGTCGAAGATCCTCCAACGCGCATTGCGGTGGGTGACCACGTGCCCGCCCGCGGCCGACACGTAGACGCGGGTGCCGCTGCCGTGGGCGAACGACACGCGCCAGGCGGGAAGCGGCCCGCCACGGTACTCATGGTGCGCATCGACGTCGTCGGGGCCGAGGGAATCGACGGCCGTCACGGCAGCGTCGGACGCGAAGGAGGCGACCGCCACCGACCGTGCCTCCTCCTGCGACAACGGCGGGCGGACCGATCCGGTCGTTGCATCGGCGAGGACCGTGGCCCGTTCGCCGTCGCGCATCACATCGATCCTCCAGGTCGGTCGACCGAGCAGATCCACCACGGCGACCTGCGTAAGCACCGTGCCCGCAACACCCGTCACTTCCGTCGGCGACACCCACGTCGAATCCGCGACCACGGGCTCGGGGAACACCCGCAACTCGTCGCCGTGGATCATGTCGATGTCACTCCAGGCGAAGTAGATACCGCTGACGATCCACAACGAAAGCTGGACGCCGATCACGACGCCCAGCCAACGGTGCCACTTGCGCAGACGGAACACCGGCATCATTCGGCTGACCTAGGCCCCACCGGCGGCAACTCCGCCCGCGACTCCGGCGAACGCCAGCCGGGATACGGATGCACTGTGAACTTGGCCTCGGCCTTCTCCTCACCCACGCTCATCTTCACCGTGTACTCGCCCGGCTCCACGAACTCCGGCCCGCCGCGGCGGGCATCGCCGAAGCGAAGCTTGGCCTCGGCCTGGAGGTCCCAGGTCGCGCGGTTGAGTCCGGGACGCGAGGGGCCGCTGACCGTCGCCACCTTCACGCCGTCGGCGTTCTCGATCGCGATGCTCACCGCACCCTCGGGCAGATCCCGCAGCCAGTACGTGAACACGGCGCCGTCGGCGGGGTTGGCGCCGCGGAACACGCGGTGGCCGCTGCCGTAGCCGCGGAAGCCGTAGAGCTGGGGCGTGGCGTCGTCGACGGGGAACAGGTGCAGGGGCTCGTCCTTCGCCTCGGGCAGGCCGGCGAGGCAGCGCGCGTCGTCGAGGATCCACAGCGAACGGCCGTGGGTGCCGGCGATCAGGTCGTGCTCGCGGGTCTGGAAGGTGAGGTCGTAGACCGGCACCGTAGGCAGTGTTTCGCCGCCGATGCGCAGCCAGTGCACACCGCCGTCGAACGTGACATAGGCGGAGCGTTCGTTGCCGCAGTACAGCACCTTGGGGTTGACCGGGTCCTCGCGGACCACGCGCACGGGGCTGTCGGCGGGCAGGTCGCCGACGACGCTCGACCACTTCTTGCCGCCGTTGGTGGTCTTGAGCAGGATGGCGCGCATGTCGTCGCTGCGGTGGCCGTCGACGGCGGCGTAGGCCGTCGCCTCGTCGCGGTGCGAGGCCTCAAGGTGCGCCACGTACAGTCCGCCGACCTCCTTGGGCGTGACGTCCTTCCAGATGCCGCCGTCGTCGAAGGTCACGTGGATCAGGCCGTCGTCGCTGCCGGCCCAGAGCACGCCGGCCTGCACCGGCGATTCGGCCAGAGCGGTGAGGGTGCCGTAGGCCTCGGCGTCGGAGCCCTCGGCCTGCACCTTGACGGCCTCGTTGCGGGTGAGGTCGCCGCTCACGGCGTACCAGTGGGTGCCGCGGTCGAGCAGCTTGAAGACCTTGTTGCCCGCGTGGTAGAGCACCGACGGGTCGTGGGCCGAGATCAGGAACGGCGCGTCCCAGTTCCAGCGGATGCGGGTCTGGCCCTCGTCCGACGCGGCCTTGAGGGGTTCGACGAGCTGGGTGTCGAGGTGCACGCGGCCCAGGTTGCCGCCCTGGCTGGTGGCGTACACGATGTCCGGGTCTTCGCGGTCGAAGAGCACCTTGAAGCCGTCGCCGCCGTACACGGCGGTCCAGTCGTCGTTGAGGATGCCGGCCGCGCCATCGCTGCCGGACTTGAAGGAGGTGCGCGAGGGGCCGATCCAGGAGCCGTTGTCCTGCAGGCCGCCGCCCAGACGGTACGGGTCGGAGTCGTCGACGGCGACGTGGTAGAACTGGCCGGCGTCGACGTGGTCGGTGTAGTCCCAGGTCTCACCGCGGTCGTGGCTCTGGTACAGGCCGCCGTCGTTGCCCACGAGGATGTGGTCGGGGTTCAGGGGGTCGACGACGATGGCGTGGAAGTCCACGTGCACGTTCTCGGAGCTGCGGCGGTAGGTCACACCGCCGTCGTCGCTGACGGCCAGGTCCCAGCCCGGGCTGTAGACGCGGTCGACGTCGACGGGGTCGACGGCCACCCGCGAGAAGTAGAACGGGCGGAAGCTGAGGTCGTTGATACGCTTCCAGGTGGCGCCGCGGTCCTCGCTACGGAACAGGCCGCCGGCGGGCGAGCGGTCGTCCCAGGCGCTGCGGCCGATGCCGCCCTGGTCGCTCTCGATCACCGCGTAGAGAATGTCGGTGTTACCGGGAAAGACGGTCAGGCCGATGCGACCGGTGCGCGTCGGCAGGCCTTCGGTCAGCCGGGTCCAGGTGGCCCCCGCGTCGTCCGAGCGCCAGACGCCGGCGCGGTCGCTGAAGCCGTCGAAGCTCCAGGGTCGGCGCAGGCGGGCGTAGAGGCCGGCGTAGACGGTGTCGGGGTTCTTCGGGTCGATCACCACGTCGCAGCAGCCGATGCGGTCGTCGACCTTCAGGACCTGCTTCCAGGTCGCACCGCCGTCGGCGGTCTTGTAGAGGCCGCGCTCAGGGTTCGGTCCCCAGAGATGGCCCATGGCCGCCACGTAGCACACGTCCGGATCGCGCGGATCGACCGCGAGGCGCGGGATGTCGTGGGTCGCGGCCAGGCCCGCATGTTCGAAGCTCCCACCCCCGTCGGTGCTCCGATACACGCCGTTGCCCCACGAGGAGCTGTTGCGGCCGTTGGACTCTCCGGTGCCGACCCATACGATGCGGCCGCGGCCCTTCTCGGTGCGGTCCTCCGCCTTGACGGTGTCGCCGGCCGCAGTCAGGACGTCCCAGCCCTTCCAGTCGGCGGGCGCGTGGGCCACGGCGATGGCGCCGATGCTGCTGGTCACACCGTCGAGCTTGACCGGCGCGAAGGTCGTGCCCGCGTTCTTCGTCTTCCACAGACCGCCGGTGGCGTAGCCGATGTAGAACTCCGCGGCGCTGTCGGGCACCAGGGCGATGGCCGCCACGCGGCCGCCCATGTTGCAGGGGCCGACGTTGCGCCAGGCGATCGAGGCGATGTCGGCCTGGGTGATCTCTCGGGAGTCGGCGGCGCTCAGAGGCGCGGCCAGCGCGAGCACGACGACAACGAGCAGGAGGATGCGGTTCACGGGGGACCTCCGGGGGTAGGATGCGGGAACAGGGTCGCCAGCATCATCTCAATAGATGCATAGAAGCGCAACCGCCGAGACTCCAGAAAAAGTGGTGAAGAAAAACGGTCCCGACGCGTCTACCCCTGGGACGACGGTGCCCGGCGGGGTACCCTGAACCACAGGAGGAACGATGGCGTTGCAGGCGATCAGACCGCACCACGACGACCGGAGCGACGACTTCGCCCGGCTCGTCGAGCGCGATCTTGACCGCGTGTGGCGTTTCCTCCGCTCCCTGCTCCGAGACCCGGACCTGGCCCGCGATCTCTGCCACGACACCTTCCTGCGTCTGCACGAGTCCCTGCGCCGCGACGAGATCCGCCAGCTGGACGACGGCCTGCCCCGCGCGGCCTACGTGTTCGCGGCGGCCCGCAACGCCGCCGCGAGCCACGGCCGACGTGCCCGTCGGCAGGCGACCTTCGGCCTGGACGCATCCGACGACATTGCCGACGCCGGCCGCACGGACCTCGCCCTCGTCCACGGCGAACTGCGCAAGGACCTGGACACCGCCCTCGCCCGGCTCGACGAGGACCACCGCGCCGTGTTCCTCCTCTCGGAAATCGAGGGTCTGCGCTACGAAGAGATCGCCGAGGTCCTGGACATCCCCGCCGGCACCGTCGCCTCACGCAAGCATCACGCGGTGCAGCGCCTGCGCCGCGACATGGAGAGGATGGGCCATGCAGTGTCATGAATTCGAGACCGCGCTGGTCGCCTGGGTGGACGGAGAATTGTCCGCAGACGCAACGAGGGCCTACGAAGTCCACGCCGCTTCGTGCGGTGCGTGCCGGGCCCTGATCGCCGCGCGGCGACACGAACGGGATCGGTGGCGCGAAGCTCTGCGGGATGAGACTCCCACGGACCTGCGCCGCGAGATCCTCGTCGGACGACCCTCTCGAGCCACTCTCCGCTTCCACCCGCGGGCGTGGGTGTGGGCGGCCGCCGCCGCCGTCGTCGTCGTCGTGATGTTGATCGCGCCGTGGTTTGTAGTCGATCGCGGCGCTCCGGCCGAACCGTTCAGCCGACCCTGCACGCTCATCGCCGTCGACGTCGAGGAGGACGAGGGACGCACCCTCGTGCTGCCCGGCGGGTTGATCTGATCCGGAGGTGAATCGATGTTGAAGCGAATGCTGATGACGACCCTCGCCCTGACGCTGCTCGCCACGGCTGCCGCGGCCGTCGAGCCCGTGTCGGTGCTGCTCAACGGACACGACGAGCCCATCACATGCTGGCTGCGGCAGATGACCGAGAGCCGGTACATGCTGCAGGGCCAGAACATGGGATTCGAGGTGTTCTACGAGGTGCCCGAGAACCAGATCATCACGGTGGACGGCAAGGAGGAGATCCCCGAGTCCGCCCTGGGAACGGGTCGCCTGATCGAGTACGAGAGCTTCGAGGTCATCCTACCCAACGGCGACGTCGAGGTCTGGAGTCGATCGGCTGTCGAGAACAAGGCCAACGTCCGCACCCGTGTGGAATTCGGAGCCAAAACCCATGAGCTGCCCCGCCTGAAGACGATGGAGGCCTACGACAGGTTCGGCAACCGCCTCGAACACCACATCACGCCTCGCGATGACGGCCTCTACTCCGTGGTGATCGAGCTGGCCGTTCCGGTGGGATTCAAGGAGGACATCGACATCACGATGAAGATGATCCGCCCCGGCGCCGCCGTGATCCAGAGCGACGGGCTCTGGTCCTACACGTGGAACACGGACTTCCCGGAGGACCGGATCTACACGCGGAAAGTCCAGCTGCCCGAAGGCGCGACGTTCGTGTCCGCATCCCACAACACGCGCCCCTGGGACGACGTCCTGCCGCTGACCGTGTACTGGCGGCGCTACTGCCCGGCCGCCACGGACGATCTGATGACGATCACCTATCGGCTGCCTTGATCAGTAGCCCTCGCGCAGAAGCCAGGCGGCGAAGAACGGACTGTAGATCCGGAACTCGCCGCCTTGTTTCATCACGATCCGCTTCTTGACGAGGCCATCGAGCGCCACACGCACCGTTGCCGGCTGCCGAGTGCCGACATTCTTCATAAAGTCTTCCGAATACGGGTGGCGGCCCCCCAGCCTCGCGATCGATCGCAGCACCGACAACTGCCGTTCACTGATCATCTCGATCAACGATTCGAAACCCATCCTGTCCCGTGAGATCACTTGTTCGACCGCTTCCGCGAGAATGGTGAGATCCAGGGTTTCGCCAACGCTGCTCGTTTCCCACAGGGCGCTGCACAGTTGCTGCACATCCCCGGGGATTTCATGGGTGAATGCGAAGATTTCCGACCAGAGCTCCTCGGTGACAGACCGCTTCCCTTGTTCGAACTTTCCATCTAGATGACTTCGAAACGCCTCCTGCTCCAACGGTCCGACGGGAAGCAGAGCCGCGCTTTTGTAGAACGCACTATCCGGATCCATGAACAGCATGTGCATCCCGTGCTGGTCGCTGCCGGCGAAGATATAGGGCAGATCATCCTGGAACTGGATGACGCCCCGCATCAAGGCGACGGTCTCCTCTCCGGCGGACATCCGCGCCACGTCCTGGAACTCGTCGATCAACACGGCGAGAGGACGTTTCGCGTGGACGTCGACGAAGGTCGCCAGGATGTGCTCGAGGGATTCCGGCTGTTTCGCGGCGGTGGAATCCAAGGTCACCAAGGGAAGGCCGGAATCCGGATCCAGGGTGATCTGGGGTCTCAGTTGACGCAGGGCATTCAGGGTCTTCGACCAGATGGGCTCGTCCACATCGAGAGACATCAATCCGGTCAGAAGTCTCCGGCTGACGTCGGCGACGCTCTTGACCGCCAGCATGTTGACGCGCATCAGCCTGCGGTTCTTCATGGCCCGAACAGTCTCGACGACCAGAGATGTCTTCCCGGTCCTCCGGGGCCCCAGAATCGCTGTATTTTGAGAGCTTTCAATGAAGTTCGTCAATTCCCGCTCCAAGACGGGACGTGCACAATAGTCATCGCCCCTCACCACATGGCCATATGCAAACGGATTGCTCACATGAGCCCTCTCTTCCTATGAGGTCTATTTTTATATTTTTACACTATGTTATTATACACAATTATGGGCGTCAAGTCAATCATCCACCAGTCCCTAAAACCCATTTTTGTTGCCGAACCCGTTGGTACATGGCAAGATCCAAGCCATTCTCAAAAACTGTCCCATAACACAATGCAGAGAGACCATGATCCAACTCCACGCCCTCACACGCCGCTTCGACGAGCTCCTCGCCGTCGACGCCCTCGACCTGACCATCCCGTCGGGTGCCATCACCGCCCTGCTCGGTCCCAATGGCGCCGGCAAGACGACCACGTTGAACATGCTGACGACCCTACTGCCCCCCACCTCGGGCACGGCCGAGGTCGCCGGTTGCGACATCGTCGAGAATCCGGCCGGCGTGCGCCGCGCCATCGGCTACGTGCCCGAACACGGCGCCGTGTACGAAGGCCTGACCGCCGACGAATTTCTCGAGCTCGCCGGCCGTGTGCGCGGCCTCGAGTCGGCCGAGATCCATCGCCGCGCCACCCGCCTGCTCGAGTACTTCGAGGTGGCCGACGCCCGCGACCGGCGCCTCGGCGCCCACAGCAAGGGCATGCGCCGCAAGGTGCTGGTCACTGCCGCCCTGCTTCACGATCCCGACGTCATCTTCTTCGACGAGCCCATGGACGGCCTCGACGTCAAGAGCCAGAAGCGCCTCGGCGAGCTGCTGCGCGACCTCGCGGCGGAAGGCAAGACGGTGGTCTATTCAAGCCATGTCCTGCAGCAGGTCGAGGAACTGTGCGAACACCTGGTGCTGATCCACGAAGGCCGGCTGCTGCGGGAGGGGCCGTTGACGGACCTGCGCAACGAGCATGGCGGCGCGGGTCTGCGCGACGTGTTCCTGGCCATGACCGACGGCGCGGAAGAGCGCGGCTCCTCCTGGCATGAGTTGCTGACGGGCGAGGCGCCCGAGTGAACGCGCTGCGACGTCTCGTTGAGCGCGGCGTCGACGGCGCGATCCGGCTGGCCGGCGGCGACCCTCACGTTGTACGCATCCTGTCGGCCGCCCTCCACCGGGCCGCAGACGGCAAGATGGAGTTGCTCTTCGAACAGTCGCGCCGACGCGGCACCATGTCCCCCGGCGCCGCGCGGATCCTGTTGACCGTGCTCGCGGGCCTGGGGTCGGTCTTCCTCTGCATCCTCTTCGTCGACACCGACCAGAATCCTCCGGCCGGAGCCCTCGTCCTGGCCGCCGGCCACTGGCTCATGGGAACGGCCTGGCTGGTCGGGCGCGCCGCGCCGGCCCTGCTCAACGACGACGATCTGGCGGTGATCGGCTGGTGGCCCCTGGGGCCGCGCAACCTGATGCTGGCCCGTGTCGGCGTGATGCTCCGGGATCTGCTGCCGTTCACGGCGGCAGCGGCGACCATGCCGCTGCTCATGTTCCTGGTCACCGGACATCCGCCCATGCTCGCATCGCTGCTGCTGGCGGCGGGCCTCCTCGTGCAGTCCTGCGCCATGGCCCTCGGGGTCCTGTTGTTCTCTTCCCTCGCCGTGATGCGGCTGGGGCGCGTGCGTATGCAGCGCATCGGGGCGCTGCTCGCCGACGGCAACGCCATGATCATCATCTGGCTCGTCGCGGTCATGTCGCCGCGATTCGCCCACGACCTGACCCACTGGTCCCCCGTCCACTCGTTCCTGCCGTTCGTCTGGGTCGCCGCCTGGGCCGACCCCATGCAGATCGATCGCTTCGTCCTGCACGTCGCTCTCCTGTTGGGCTCGACGGTCGCCCTGGCTCGCCTCGCCTCGCGGCTTGTGACATCGGAGCCGACGGTCCGCACCGCCGACATCACGGAATCGAAACCGGCCGGACGTCACTGGACCGACCTTCTGGACGTGCTGCTCCGTCCCTGGACCAAGACCATCGAGGGCTGGGCAGTCCGACGGCTTCTCGTCGCCCACATGCGCGACGATTGGCGCGTGCTCGGCGCGATCGCCGTCATCCCGTTGATGTTCGCGGCGATGATGCTCGGCGTCTTCTTTTCAGGGTCGGCGGTCGATCTGGACGAGGAGGTCACGACCTCGGCCCTCTTCGCCATCAACTTCTCCTTCTGGCTGCCCCTGTATGCGCCCATGGCGTTTTCAGGCCTGCTGTTCAGCAGCTCGCCCCAGGCGCTGTGGCCCCTGGCTCTGGCCGACCTGGACGGCTGGGCCATCCTCGCCGCACAACGCCGGGTGGCGCGCGCCATGATCCTGGCGCCGATGCTGGCCGCCTACGGTTATCGCGCCCTGGTGATCGGATTGTGGTGGCCGTGGGTGCTCGCCGACATGCTGCTGCTGGCGATGTGCTGGGAGGTTTCGACGCTGTTCATGCAGGGACGATTGCTGACCATGCCGTTTTCCAAAGCCATGAGCAGCTACCAGGACATCAGCCGCGCCGCCACGATGATCATCGCGTTTATTATGAGCCTGGGATACATCGGGATCTTCGGCTTGATCGTCGCTTCTCCGCAGACGGCCATCGCCGGCTGGTCCGTCATGCTGGCCGCGCTGGCGATCATGCGGCGCTGGGTCCGGATGCGGAGCCAGGGCCGCCGTCTTAGCATGGATCTCGTTCCGGAATCCTGAGGATCAGTCGAGGGGTTCTTTGCGGCAGCCCCGCCCGTTCCCGTCCCGCCAGATGCTCCACCCCACCCAGATCAACGCCAGGGGCCAGAGCCGGAACAGGTCGCCCAGGTCGATATTCGGCAGGCCGAAGTTGTCGAGCAGGAAGTTGAGACCCAGGAAGATGACGAAACCGCCGATGAGCTTGTCCATTGAACTCCCCTTCTTGTGCGGTGGATCATGAGCTCCAACTACGTCACTCCCCAAAACGTGTTGCGACCATACCACCTATTCGGCGCCGCCGGCAACGCAGAGAGGCGCTTTGGACAGGCGCACGCTCCTTCAGCCCCTCACGGCCCTTATGGGGCCGTTCGGCACCTCGCGGCCTGTAACGTCCGCTCGTCTCGGTCGCTGCGCGCCTGTCCAAAGCGCCTCTCTGCGTTGCCTGCCGCCCCGTGATGAGTGATATTGAACGCAACCAAGAACGGGAGACGTCGTGGAACCGAAGCTCGAGAACATCCACCTCATCCTGAGTCATACGACCGAACCGATGAATATCGGAGCGGCTTGCCGTGCTATGAAGAACATGGGCCTGCCGAATCTCACGCTCATCAACCCGCGGCAAGCCCACGGTGAACGGGCGCGGGTCATGGCCCACGGTGCGGAGGACGTCCTGAACCGGGCGCGGATCGTCACGCACCACAACGACGCCACCCGCAATCTCATCGCCGTGGCCGGCACCACGGCGCGACGGCGCGAGCTGCGCAAGTGGGCCCATGTCACGCCGCGGGAATGTGCGGAGATCCTGGTGGAGCATTCGGCCGAGGGGCCGGTGGGCCTCATGTTCGGGACCGAGCGCACCGGCCTGACCAACGACGAGATCAACACCTGCCGCTACCTCACGATGGTCGACACCGACGACGCCCACTCGTCGTTGAATCTGGCCCAGGCCGTCATGGTCTACGGGTACGAGATCCGCGAGGCCTGGCGGCGCACGACTGCGGGCGGGGCCTCAGGGCCGGCCATGGCAACTTCGCGGCCGACCCATCCCCACCGCTCGACCAAGACGCCCACCAAGTTCGAGCTCGACACCATGTACGACCATCTCGCCGCGGCGATGGACGCCATCGGCTACTCGGCGTTCGAGCGGGACAAGTTCCTGACCTTCATGCGGCAGATGCATATGCGGGCCGGTATCGTGAACTGGGAGATGCAGATCTATCATCTGTTCGCCCGAAAGGTGTTGTTCACCGTCGGGGCCCCAAGATTCACCCGGGACCGCGACGAGGAGATCGAACAATGAGTCTGAAGACCTGGCTGTTGCTCACCTTCATCGCCACCGTTGCAGCATTCGGCGCCCTCTATCTCTTCGCCCCCGAATCACACACCGTCGAGGTGGCGGCTCAATCGTCCGGCGACAACAACAGGTCGGACGACGACGTCGAAGCCGCCGCCGCACACATCCTGATCGCCCACGCCGACAGCGACCCTCTTCTCCCCGGCGTCGTCCGCAGCCGCAGCGAGGCCCGTGAACTGGCCCTGCGCATTTCTGTGTTGGCCAACGAGCGCGGCGCCGACTTCGCCGCCCTCGCCCGCGAGTACTCCGACGATCCCCGCGCCGAACGCACCGGGGGCTATCTCGGCATTCTGCCCCGTGGACAGCTGCCGCTCTCGTTCCAGGTCCCCCTGTTCAATCTCGAGCCGGGTCAGATTTTCCCCGCAGCCGAAACCAGCCAGGGATTCCATGTGATCAAGCGGATGTCCGTGATCCGGGTCGAGGCTCGGCATATCCTGATCACCTGGGAGGGGTCCGAGGCCACCGCCGTCCACGCCGCACGCACCCGCAACCAGGCTCGCTTGCTCGCAGAAGAAGTGCTGGCGGAGTGCCGGCGCGAAGATGCCGATTTCTGCAAGATCGCCGCCCGTTACTCCGACGACACCGGCTCGCGATTCGAGTGCGGTTCCATCGGAACGATCGAGCCGGCCATGACCGCCCCCTCATTCGAGGAGGCGCTGTTCAGGTTGAGACCGGGCGGACTGTCCGACCTGGTCGAATCACCCTTCGGCTTCCACATCATTCAGCGCCCCTAGCGACCGACGCAAAAAAATGACGGGGAGGATCCGCCCGGTATCCTCCCCGTCCTGTGCCGCGGCCGTGATCTTGGGGGGGGGTGATCTCCGGCCGCGGGCTTTTGACAATCCGACTTACTGGAACAGGCTCTTGACCTCGCTCCAGCTCTTGGTCTCGTTGCCCACCACGATGGACAGGTGGCTCACCAGGCCGGTGGCCGTGTACAGGTTGGCCAGCGAGTCGGCAACCTTCGGGGTCGCGTAGCTCGGGTGGTTCGAGATGGTCATGGGGGCATGATCCATCAGGTTGTTGAAGGTGGTCAGCTGCAGCGTGGCCAACACGGCGGCGTCGCCGAAGAAGGCGGCGATCGGGTTGGTCAGACCAAGGTCCACACCAGCAGCGATCTCGCCGACGGCCAGGCCCTCGGGATAGGTGGCGGTCAGCAGCAGGATCTGGGGATCCATCACGAGCTTGAAGGACGCACCGGCGACCATCATCTCGCAGTTCACGGCGCAGACGTAAGCGGTGTGGATCTCACCGAGACCACCATTCGGGGTGGCGTGGTTGATCGTGCCGGCTTCGTCGAAGAACACGCCGATGGCGGGCTGAGCGAAGGCAGAGGTGGCACAGGCAACAACGGCGATCAGGATCAGGCTTTTCCAAGTCTTCATTTCGAGAACCTTTCTTTGGGCCCATTGAATCGGGCTGGACGTGTCCGGCCCAGAGCCGGGCCGCATGAACTCCGACTGTTCCTTCGGCAATCGGTGTGCCGCCTTGAGCATCATTCCTGAAATATGCGGCGGCACGACGCGCAAAGAATGCCGCCTAAAAACCGGATCAGCCGGTTGACCGCTCCATCTTGCTGATATCACTGTGAGTTGGATGATTGATGGTTGGATTCGTTTATCCGGTCCGAGGAACCACAGGAAGCCCCGAGTAACCAGAACGCCTCATCGGAAACGAAGCCCGCAGTTCCCGAACGCTCCGCATTATGCCTCACTCGTTCGGCATGTCGCGCATTCTGCATGAACCGGGTCGCGAAATCAGAAGAGATACAGATCGAGAGCGACGAACAGGATCAGCACCACGCCGATCCACGAGTTCACCGTAAAAAAGGCGACGTCGATCCGGCTCAGATCTCCGCCGCGGACGATGCGGTGTTCCCATACCAGCAGCCCGGCCATGATCACCATGCCGAGCAGCGAGGTCACGCCCAGCGACGGCTCGAGACCGAACGCCAAACATAGCGCGGCCACAGCCAGTACATGCAGCACCCTGGCGATCACCAGAGCACCCGCGGTGCCGTGACGAACCGCCAGGGAATGCAGACCCGCACGACGGTCGAACTCCACGTCTTGGCAGCCGTAGATGGTGTCGAAGCCAGCAACCCACAGCGTCACACCCAAAGCAACCAGCAGGGGAAACACAGCGAAGCTCCCGGTCGCAGCCAGCCAGGCCCCCACCGGCGCCACGGCCAGCGCCACGCCGAGGAACACATGGGACCATGACGAGAACCTTTTGGTCAGCGAGTAGAAGAACACCACGGCCAGTGCCACCGGCGACAGCGCGAAGCACAACGGATTCAACCGCCAGGCCGCAACCACCAGCAGGGCCGAGGAGAACATGATAAATATCGTCGCGCCAGCAGCCCCCACCTCTCCGGCGGGGATGTGGCGGTCCGCTGTCCGCGGATTGCGGGCGTCGATATGACGGTCGGAGAGACGGTTGAAGGCCATCGCGGCACTGCGGGCGCCGACCATCGCCACCACGACCCAGAGCAGCGTCGCCGGCTCGGGCCGCCCACCTGTCGCCACCATCAGCGACATCAGCGCGAATGGCATGGCGAAGAGGGTATGCTCGAACTTCACAAGCCCGAGATAACGACCCATCAGACTCATCGATCGTCTCCCCAGCGCTTCGTAAGATCGACCGCAACGTCCAGTCTGTCACAGACCCGCTGCACAATGAAATCGACCAGGTCCGCCACACTCTGCGGAGCGTTGTAGAAGCCCGGCATCGCCGGCAGGACAACGGCGCCGTTGCGCGACAGACGGGTCATGTTTTCGAGATGGTGGGTGGCCAAGGGCGTTTCACGAGGCACGACGATCAGCGTGCGTCGCTCCTTCAGACAGACATCGGCGGCGCGGTGCAGCAACGTTTCGCCGGTGCCCGTGGCGATGCGTGCCAGGGTGCTCATGCTGCAGGGGCAGACGACCATGCCCAGCGACGGCGCGGA
>CALEMW010000044.1 GCA_937910695.1 uncultured bacterium | reverse complement strand
ATGACCCCCAAGGTCAAAGACGCCTCCGTCAGAGCCTTCATGGCGGGCAAGGTGGACGTGCTGTTCGGATCGGACGCCGCCAAAGAAGGGATCACCCTCACCAGGGCCGCGTTCTCGCTGCACGTCGAGCGGTGGTGGGTGCCCGCCGACGAGGAGCAGGCCGAGGATCGGCTGAACAGACCGGGCCAGACCCGCGCCACCACCGCCGTCTACCTGCACATGCCCAAGACCCTGGACGATCACATGGAGCGAGTGTCCAAGCGCAAGCGCGCCATCGTCGGTGCCGCCACCGGCTCGATCATGCCAGAGCTGATCAAGACCCTACGGTCGAATGGCTGATCCAGCCGTCCCCGCTGCGCTGCTCGAGGGCGTCTGTTCCGAGCGCAGCGGCCTCGCCTGGCCGAGAGCCTGGGCGGTGGTCGCTCGCTCCGAGCTGCGCTCAGGCGTAGCCTGGGGACGGGGACTGCTGTGGCGCTGGCGGCTGTGGACCTGGGTGAACGCCCGGCTGGGCGATCCCAACCGCTGCCAGGCGTGCAGCGGCACGATCACCACCACCGACCCTCGCGCCAAGACGTGCTCGAACCCCTGCCGCCAGCTCGCCCTGCGGTGCCGCAAGGCCGGGCGACCGACCCCACACGAAGACCTCGTAGAGCTGGCCCGCGCCAAGCTGGCCGAGGCCGAGCGAGAGATACGAGACGCCGAGCGGTGGCTCGAGCGGACAGTCAAGCGCAAGACCTCCATCCCGCCACCCGATCTACTCCAGTACGACCACCTGCCAGACCTCCCCCCACGCTGCGGCAAGTGCGAGGAGGGCGGCCAGTGCAACCACACCAAGGGGCTCTGCCTGCGGATTCGCATGGAGCCCCGTCCGCCCGCCGCCGCCACGAGGACGCCATGATCCTGTCCAAGCGAGTCCGCGATCTGCTCTCCCACATCGAGCGAGGAGGCCCAGAGGCCGAGATCGCGCAGCGCGCTCTCGAGCGCCTGGTGGAGCGCCACCCCGACTACGCCTGGGCGCTGAGCCGCGATGGGTCCGCCCCGCACAGCGTCGAGGTGGAGTGCCAGACCATGGCCCACCGCAACCTGCTGTTCGTCCTGGCCGGGCACTACGGCTGCGCCCTCGTGTGTCGAACCATGCGAGGAGACGTGTGGCTGATGCGCGCCTGGCTCGAGGGACCGTCCGCCATCGTCACTCGCTGCGCCGAGCACTACCGAGATCACTCCGACCGGATCGATCTGCTCTCCAGCTACCTCTCCAACGCGCTGCTGGACAGAGACGAGATCGAACAGCCGAATGACGAGAGCGACGAGTGCAACTCTGGACCCAGCGAGGAGCACGACCCAGGTCCAGACGGTGAGAACGACGCCACCACCAGCGAGGAACGCGACCCAGATCCAGACGACGAGCACGACGCCGACCCCGACCAGCCCGATCCGTGGTTCGAGCACGAGCAGGCCAGGATTCGTCGCATGATGGATCTGGCCCTGGGCAGCGGGAACGAACGCCTGAAGACCATCGCCTCCCGCGCCGCGACCATGCTGTACCCCCAGCGGAGCGTGCCACTGATCGAACGAGCGGGAGAGAGCGTCCCCTGGGACAGCCCCGATCTGACCTTCGCCAGCTTCGTGATCGCGTGGCGAGAGAGGTATCCGAGATCGAACTTGTCGACCATCCAGCTCGAGGGCGAGTGGCGAGCTGGACGACGGCTGAACCCGCTCACTGACAGGCTCATCCACGTCCCCGGCCTCGAGAGGCCGTGGGGCACCCCCCTCTAAGGGGCGAAGCCCCTGGCGACCAGACCAGGGGCTTCTCGAACCGACCAACGGTACATGACCGCTACCTGCGAATGTACTACTACGGGTTGTGGCCGTCAATACTTCCGACCACTATCCCTCGAGTCACGCTTCCGGGGTGGGCTTGGGGGCCGGCTTCTTGCGAGGCTTGCGCGGAGCCTTCGGCTTGGCGGCGGCCTTCGGCTTGGAGGGCTTGCCGTTCGGCTTCTCGACGACGGGCTCGGTCCCCAGTGGCTTCTCCCCTGGCTCGGTTCCGCTGGGCTCCACGACGACAGACTCGTCGGCGGCCTCCGCAGCCAGCTCGGCCTCGAGCCGTTCGGCCTCGATCCGCATCTGCGCGGCCCGCTCACGTCGCTCCTTGCGCTCCACCACCCGCAGCTTCTCGATCCGAATCCGCTCCATGGTTTCTTCCTCGGTGGCGATGGGCACGCCGATGTTCGGCCTGACCGAACCCGCCGCCTGGACGGCCTGCTGGTGCATGGCCAGGGTCCGGTTCATCTTCTCTCGCAGCCCAGGGTCCTCCCTGGGGAGCTGCTCGAGCGCCTGGCGCTGCTCGTCGGTCAGACCGAGAGCCGCTACGTCCTCGTCGGGCATGATGGGCCGTACACGTCGAACCTGCTGGTCAGGAAGCCCAGGCTCCTCGGGCTCGTCCAGATCCATGACGCTCAGCGAGCCCAGCACCGACCGCTGGATGTCCTCGTAGCCCCAGTCTTCGCGCAGCCCCTTCCGCAGGGTGCGGATGAACTTCGCCAGATCGGTCGCGTCGGGCGGATCGCTGGCCTCGACGTGCTCGCCCTCGAAGAAGTAGGTCAGCATGTAGGTCTGGACCGCGCCGGGATCGCCACCCTGCTGGAGCGCCTTTCCGGCCTCCCGCAGGAACTCGTCCACGTCCCGCTTGGTGCGCGCTGGGGCCTCATGGTCCTGCTCCTGTTCGTCCACAGGAGCGACCGCCTCGCTGCGACGACGGATGGGCGTGTCGGAGGGGCCGGCGATCATGCGCGACTGGCGCGACTCGACCGGCTTGGCGACACCGGGCCGCTCGAAGTTGCTCAGCAGCACGTCGAACATGAGCTTGGGCTCGACCTTCTGATCGGGAGCCGTCTCGGCCTTCTCGAAGGCGTCCGCGAAGCTGTGGGTGGTCTGCGGATGCTCCGCGATCTCCCAGCCGAAACCGGACATCCACGAGAACGCCATGTCGGTGATGGTGCGGGCGCACTCGGACACCCAGCGACCGATGTCACGTCCCTGATCCGAGACAGCCGAGATTCGCCACCCCTGGCGCGGATGAACCGACATACGCACCAGGACCGTGCGCTCGCCCGGCTGGGGAGCGGGCTGGGCCGAGAGGATGCTCAGGATGTGTGCCACTGTTCCTCCTACCGCTCGGACTTCACCGTGCGGAGCTGATCTTTCGTGTAGTACATGCGCTTGCTGCTGACGGAGCGAACAGCGACGAGCTTTCCAGATCGATCCCATCGACGCAGAGTGGTCACGCTCATCCCCGACAGCTCAGCGAAGCGAGCGAGAGGGATCAGCTCACTGCCTTCGTCGTCGAACCTGGGGCGCTGGGCTTCGACCGCCCGCTTGTGATCGTCGGTGTAGTAGCGCCGCTCGTTGGGCCACCGGGCGGCACGCAGCACACCGGACCTGTCCCATCGCTTCAGCGACGAGACGCTAGCCCCGATGAGCAGCGCGAACTGCCCTGTGCTCCACCGATTCTTCGCCATGAGGACGGGTATCGTAGCGTCCAGATGGTGTCAAACACGACCACGCTCAGAGCGTCACCCAGCGCGACAATGTGTCCATCATTCTCTTGGCGAAACCTATGTTGTCACGGACCCTATGGAGGGTGTCGAAGGTGTCCTGATCGAGCACTACGACCATTTCAGGGGAGACGT
The DNA here is from genome assembly GCA_937910695.1 of uncultured bacterium. Classification (GTDB taxonomy): domain Bacteria; phylum Krumholzibacteriota; class Krumholzibacteriia; order LZORAL124-64-63; family LZORAL124-64-63; genus CALEMW01. Next base: position 2,967 of record CALEMW010000044.1, on the reverse strand, counting down.
GTATCTCCACCCTCGGGCCACCCCCACGACCGCCCAGTCGCAGGGGTCGAGACGCGCTCTGGTGCAGCAGCTTCGACAGCAGACTGTCCGCACTGGAGTGGCTCTCCTCCCAGCCAGGACGATGACCGCTCAGCTCCCTGGCCCTCATTTCGTCGAGGATGGGGTCCAGATCGATCTTGACCTTCCGCTTCGGGGGCGGTTCACGGCGGCGCGACTCCGAGACGTGCTTCCTGGTGCTCAGGTCCATGAGCGAGCAACGCAGACAGCCGTTCTCTCCCAGCTCTGTGCCGCAGACCTCGCACCTGGCCGTCCGTCGAGGGCGCTGCGCCCTGGGCTCTGCTTCCGTCTGAAACCCACCGCTCATCAGCCGCTTCTGCAACAGCTCCTGGTCGTACACGCTCCGAAGCTCGTCGTCCAGCAGCACCTCCTTGGCCTGCACCGCCAGCTCGAAGCGTCGGTGCCTCCTCGGATCTGTCGTCCTGTCGGGGTGACAGCTCTTGGCGATCTTCCTCCAGGCCAGCTTGAGCTGATCCGTCGAGGCGTCCTCGGCCACACCCAGCACGCGGTACAGCGTAGGCTTCATGGGCTCGCCTACGCGATCCCGATGGGAACCCAGCCCATCCCGTACTGCTCGATCATCGCCGCCGCGTGCAGCATCTTCTGCCCCACCATGGCGGCCTCCCCGGCCTGGAACGCGAGCGCCTTCTTCTCGTCGGCCTTGCGCCACAGGTCCCCCTGGGCCGCGACGTAGCCGTCAGAGACACCCATCCACGCCATGCCCGCAGCACGGAGTTCGTTCAGCTCGTCAGTACCAGGCTGTCTTCCGATCATCGGGTGACCTCCACGGACAGCCTACCATGAGCGACAGGATCAGTCCTCGTCCTCGAACACCAGGCCGTCCTCACCGCTGCCGTCCAGACCCAGGTCGTCGTGCATCGCTCCCAGGCTCTGCTCGTCCGCACGAGCCAGACGAGCCGCATCGCTGTCTTCGTCGTCGAAGTCCAGGTCTTCGTCGTCCAGGCCCAGGTCTTCGTCGTCCAGGCCCAGGTCTTCGTCGTCCAGACCCAGGTCTTCGTCGTCGAGGCCCATGGCCAGGATGGCCTCGATCTCCTCCTCCCCTTCCAGGCCCAGGTTGCCGTCGAAGTCGTCGTCTTCGAGGATCTTGTCGGCCTCCGGGGGGAGCACGTCTTCGTCCTCGTCCGCGAACACCAGATCGTACTCGCCCGGATCGATCTCGGGGGACGGCGCAGGGACGAGCCTGGCCACCTGGGGCTCCAGATCCTCCTCGTCCTCGTCGTCCTCCTCGAACAGGCCGACAGGATCGCCTTCCTTCCAGTCGGGCTCGACCGGGGTGGGAGACACGGGCGCGGGGGGCGGGGCCAGCTCGAGGGGCAGACCGCCCACGGCGTCGGAACGCTGGCGGCCTCCGACCCGACGCATGGTCGCCTGATCGACGATGTAGCCCGCCTCGACCATGGCCAGGGCGTCGTCGAACCAGATCACCACCTCGGCGTTGACCACCATGTGGGTGCCCATCACCAGCAGGCCCATGGAGCACAGCTTCATGCCCGACGCCAGAATCCACCGGGGGAGCTGGCTGACCGCATGGGGTTCCTCGAGCACGACCTGGGTCCAGGCGATGTGGGCCAGCATCAGGGCCTGGGTCGAATCGACCTCGCAGGGCAGCACCAAGATGCCCCAGGCGGTGTCGTAGGCGAAGCCGTCGAGCTGACGCACCGTGTACCGCTTCACACCGGGAGACAAGACCTCACCGCCTTGGTCGATCACCTTGACCTCGACCCCCTCCGGGTCACCGACCGGGGTGACGGTCATGCCGGAAGTCGGGGCCTGCTCGACGGTGGGCTCGACGATGGGCTCGGACTCGGGCACCGGCTCGAGGGTGGGCTCGACGGTGGGCTCGACGGTGGGATCGGGATCGATCCCGAGCCTGCGACAGTAGGACCGGACGTAGCCGACCGTGACCCCCGCCTTCTCCGCGATCAGCTTGGGATCGACCTCACCCAGATCGTCCAGGTAGGGGTCCAGCTTGCTCTTGCCCTTGACGGGCTTCGTGCTGACGGTGTTGTCGGTGGCCATGATCGGGGAACCTCTCGCTGTGGAAGGACAGCAAGAGGCTATTGGATTCCCCTGCGTTACGCAAGGAAATCATGCCGGGGTCAGGTTCTCCGCTTCGTAGGTCAGCGCCCACCCCTCGCCTTCCGGGTAGAGGATCTCCAACACCTCCGAGAGCGGCCAGCCGATCAGCTTCGCGCCCTCTCTGGCCGTGAGGGTCTGCCCGCGCTCGTTCACCAGCTCCACGTCGAAGTCTCCCACGGGACCGCCGCCACCGATGATGCGGACTCGGTGCCCGTAGATGGGATCGACGTTGTCCGTGAGGTGGTTGATCCGGCTGTTGACGGTGTAGATGCCACCGAGCTTGTACTCGGGGCCTGCGTCACGCATCCAGTCACCCTGACGGACCCCGCTCTTGCGCTGCTCATGGTCCCATACGCGGATCGGGCACAGATGCTCGGCGTCGTAGGTGAGATTCCAGCCCTCTCCGGGGCTGTAAAAGCCGCTCTCGATGTGCTTCAGAGGGATACCCGTGAGCTTCGCGCCCTCCTTCGGGGTGAGCGCACGACCGCTCCTGGTCACCAGTTCGACCCGGAAGTCCCCGACCATCCCCTCCCACCCGATGATCCTCACCGGGAGTCCGTAGAGCGGATCGTGTTCGCCCGACAGGTGGTTGATCGGCGCGTCCACGACCATGATGTCACCGACCTTGTAGGTACTTTCGTCAGGGCTACGGTCGAGTCTTCGACCCCTGGAGCCCGAGGAACCCCTACGACGGACCAGGGTGGAGGCGGCGGTCAGGGCCGCGACAGCCCCCAGGGCGAGGATGGAACCGTTGTCTCTCATGGCGCAGCTCTCCAGTGGGTGGAGGACCGATGGTATCAGCCCATACCC
>CALEMW010000043.1 GCA_937910695.1 uncultured bacterium | reverse complement strand
GTGGGGCAAGGCGATCTACCGGATACTGTTCGAGTACGTTGGAGCGAGAGGCGGCGTGATCGGACCTGATCGTTGCGCTGGCGGGAGCACGAAGCAGGCCGCGCTCAGGGTCTGGCGCAGCCTGGCGAAGGAGTACCCTCAGCATGGTCCGTGGCTGGATGTCAGACCTGGGGTCGCGGTGCAGCACAAGGGAAACCGCAACGTCAAGCTGCCTGGTGTGATCGATCTCCCCGCAGCAGCTCTCTACGCGGGAGGGTGGGAGTGGGACATGCCGGGGTTCGCCAACTGGCCATCGTTCAGGCGGAAGTCCAAGAAAGAGAAGATCGCCTGGGCGAAGAAGTATGTGGGCTCTGGTATCCGTGAGCCCGTCGACGTGACGGTGTACGCGAGCGGAGCTTTTGGGTTCACGGACGGTCACCACCGCGTCATGGCGGGCACCGTCCTCGGCCTGGAGATCCCGGTGCGGATCGAGTTCCTCAACTTCGATCCCGGTTTGTGGCCCGATCTCGTCGAGCTGTTGAAGGCCGGGTACACTCGCAGGCAGTACAACCCGCAGGACTGGAAGCTCACTCGCACGGGTGTTCCTCCCCTGGAGGTCGTCCGTCGTGGTCCTGATGCTGCGGACGAGTGGATCATGGGGAAGATGGGATGAACGGAACCAAGCTCGCCCTCGGCACCGCCGCTGCCCTGGCGCTCGCGTCTCTCGCCCGCAGAGGCAGCAGGGATCGCGCCGTCCCCCCGCAGCCCATCGTGCCCAAGGAGCTGGAGCGGGCGGTCGAGCGCGTCGTCCACCCCGCCATCCACACTGCCGACAAGGGCGATCATCACTGGGGCCACGGAGCCGCTGGTGAGCCCCAGCCTGACGGCACTCTGCTGACTTGGCACTCCACCGACGATCCGTCCAGGGTGAAGGCCGTGCTGCGCCAGGGTCGCTCGCTCATGCCGTCCAAGCAGGCGTCCTGGCAGCAGGCGTGGGAGCATGGGGCTCACTCCGAGCTGGGTGGCGGGCTCTACGCCTGCGGCAACGCTCGCTACTGGCGGCGCTCGAGGGATCAGTGGGACGCCCTGCGGGGGCTCACCAAGGCGCAGGAGAAGCGGTTTGCCAAGGCGATGCAAGCCGATCTGGACGCCCTGCCCTCGAGCTACCTGTCCAGCTCCGAGCGCGAGCTGGCGCAGCGGAGCATCGACCGAGTGGCCAGCGGCGAGGCCGACGCCATGTCGTTGACCTTCCTGGTGGGTCAGCCGTGGAACATGAAGTTCGTGCGACCGGCCTGGCTGAAGAAGGTCGGGATCGAACCAGGCAAGCAGCCCTCCACCGTGCCGGTCAAGCTCACCGGCTGGTTCGCCATGCTCACCCGGAACATCAACCACCGCGAGGCGCTCGCGCTGCGGGACGCTGGCTTCGCGGGGGCGTTCACCCCCTCCGGGTTCTCCACCACCCCCCAGCTCGCCGTGTACGATCCGCAGGCCGTGCTCCAGTTCGGCACCTGGAAGCGCGGGGCCGCGAAGCAGGCTCCCCCAGGAGACTGGACTCGGGTGGCCGACCTGGACTACTACGAGAGGCGAGCCCTGGTGCAGCGCCTGGGCAGTGTGAACGCCCACGGGTACGTCCCCACCGCCTTCGACAAGCGCATGGCCAAGGTCATGGCCCAGCCCGGCTACCGTCCGAAGCGACAGCACATCCCTGGAGGGCTTGCCAGCGGAGAGTGCGGGCCGTGGCCCGCCGACCAGCTCGAAGCTGGCATCCTGGTGGAGCTGGAGCACACGGCTGGGCCGGGGGTGCCTCCCATGCTGGCGCTCGAGCGGGCCAGGGAGATCGCCACCGATCACCTCGTCGAAGATCGGCGCTACTACACCAAGCTCGCCAAGATGCAGGGCCGTTAGCCGATCTTCAACCTGCCGTAGCCCAGGAAGGTCATGCCGCCGCGTGGGCCGCCCTTGTTGACCTTGACCTTGGCGGTGGGCTTGTCGCCGTGGGTGGTCTTGTCGCCGCCTTGGGAGCCCACGACCTCCGAGTGACCGTCACGGCCAGGCCAGGTCGCCACGACATCGACGTGGCCCCGGTAGAAGGCCAGGTCGCCCGGTCGCTGACTGCCGACAGGGATCGGGGTGGCCTTCAGGCGCATGGTGTCCGATGCCATGTCGGGGGTGTTCGGGGGGATGAGCCCGAGCTTGACCAGAGCCATGGACGCGAACCCTGAGCAGTCGACGCCCTGCGGTCCCTTGTCCCAAGGTGTCGAGGGTTCCCCCTTGCCCCACCAGTAGGGCCAGCCCAGCGCGGGAGAGAGCGTGGAGGCGACGTGCTGCTCCCAGGCCAGCTTGCGGTCGTCTTCGGAAGGGATCTGCGGCTGCGGAGAGGGATCGATGTGGCGGCGCGGAGCGGGCTCGACGCTCGCCTGCGCCGATGATGGACGGAGCAGCAGCCAGCCCAGGACGCCCAGTCCTGCGCTCGCAGCCGCCAGCTTCTGGAGGGTACGCTTTTCCATGCTGTCATGCTAACACGAGCCGTGGTAGGATTTCGCCACTACCACCAGGAGAGCAGCATGGATTCCCTCCCCCCCGGAACGCCCGGTATTGGTGACCTGATCGCTTGGGTCGTCACATGGACCGTCGCGCAGCTCCTCAAGAAGTACGCCAACGGCACCACCTGGGCCGTGAACGTGCGGCGCTTCCTGCCCTTGTTCGCCCTGGGCGTCGGTGTCTGCATCCAGATGCTGCTGTTCGCTGTCATGGGCGGCGAGGACTGGAAGCAGGCCATCGTGCGCGGCCTCTACACGGGCGGCGCTGCCGTCATGGGCCACAACCTCTACAAGGCGACCGCGCTCGGTGTGGTCAGGGCCCCTGCGCTGCCCGAGCCTCCACAGATCGATCCGCCGTCCGACGACGGTGAAGAAGGTGAACCATGCTGAAGGACAACGGGATCATCTACGGTCTGGGAGCCGCCGCCGTGCTGGCGGGTGTCGGTGTTGCCATGAAGCGTGGCAGCTCGGCTCGAGGCAGCTCGGCAAGACAGGAGTGGGTTCCGAAGGATCTCGCTGCCGTTCCTTCCGGCTACCCGACTTCGATTCCTTTCGACAAGGCCCATATGTCGATGTGGCATAGTTACGAACCGGGATCGAAGCTGGCTCGTGACAACCCCGGTATCTACTCCACGTTCCTCCCCGATGGGACGCAGAACTACATGGGTGGTCGTGGGATCACCTATGTGCTGCGTGATGTCTCCAAGGGCTCCAGGTCCAGCGCCAGTGGCCACACCTGGATTCCCAGCGGTGGCGCTGCCAGTAGGCGGTGGTCGTGGACCGGCGCGGTCGATGGCGACACCGTGGACGTGATCGTCATGCCCGGCACCAGCGCCTTCGTCCCCTACGTCGTCGTGCGCGAGCACGATCTGTCTCTGCCTCACACCAGCGGACTGAACGCCGCGCAGCGCATCGCCAGGGACGCCTACCTCACCCAGCTCGCCACGCTCAACAAGCTGGCGCGGCAGGGCTCCAAGGCCAGCTCCCGTTCGTCCAAGAAGGTCCACGAGTTCCGCGTCGTGAACGAGCGCGTGACCAAGCAGGGCGAGCCCCCGCTGAAGTTCCTGGTCCGCGTGATCGAGCAGGGAGGGCGGTACGGTCGGGATGACGTGCTGAC
>CALEMW010000042.1 GCA_937910695.1 uncultured bacterium | reverse complement strand
TACCTGGAGTTCTACATCACCCTGGTGCAGTCCGGCGGCCTCACCCCGCGCCTGTTCGCCCTGCAGCCCGGCGACCCGGTGTTCCTGGGCAAGAAGATCAGCGGCATGTTCACCCTGAACGACGTGCCCGCAGGCAACCACCTGCTGCTGATCGCCACCGGTACCGGTCTGGCTCCGTACATGAGCATGCTGCGCAACGACCTGGGCTGCCGCCTCGACCTGCACACGGTCGTGCTGCTCGGCGCCCGCCACAGCTGGGACCTGGGCTACCGCGGCGAACTCATCGCCATGCAGCGGTACTGCCCCACGTTCCACTACGTCCCGGTGATCAGCAGGCCCGGCGAGGAGCTCACGACCTGGTCGGGCCAGACCGGCTACGTGCAGGACCTATGGGACCGCGGCCTAGTGGAGGCGGCCATCGGCACCAAGGCCACACCGGAGAACACCCACGTGCTGTTGTGCGGGAATCCGGGGATGATCGAGGGGATGATCGGGAGGTTGGGGCAGGATGGGTTTACGGAGGGGACGAAGGCGGAGCCGGGCCAGATCCACGCCGAGAAGTACTGGTAGATCATGGGACGGCTGTGTCGATCGTGCGCGCCGATGCGGCGCGGAACACGTGAAACACTTATAATGCGTTAATATTAAACAAGATATACTGCCACCGGCTGCAACATATACCACCATCCATCCATTCGATCAGCATCTGCATCGCCACGACAGCCCCGACGACAGAGAGAGCGGCCGTCGACCGCACGATAATCCGCAGGAAACGCTTCAATAAACCGCTCTGATATCCAGTCATTCCGACCTCGCGTTCAACACTACCCGGACCTCAGATCCCCACGCCGCCAAACCCGGGCGCCGATGTTGCGCCCTCCCCGGCATAGTTGGATGGCTTTCTCGAGTTCGTGCTGACACACACGGACGGTGTGGTCACATTCTTCGCCGGTGATCAGAGCTTCCAGGGTGTCCAGCGCCCGGGCATCGCCGAGTTGACCCAACGCCCAGACGGCGTTGTTTTTTTCGATCATCGAAACGTCCGGCGAGTTCACGACGGACATGAGCGCCGTGATCGGGTCGCCGGGCTGGGAGGATCGGGCAAAGGCGACCGCATCGCGCACCTGCCGGCCGATCACGTAGCTGCTGCCGAGATAGAACACGCACAGGCCGATCACGGCCGCGACGGCGATGGTCTTCCATCTGGTTCTGAGGAAACTGGTCATGGGATATCCTCCTCGATACGCGACTGATGGGCAGTCATCATGGTGCGAGTATACGTCACCGCTCAGGTGAGCGGGTAGTCGAGTTCGTTGATGGGCTTGCCGAGCAGGGACAGGGCATCTTTCGTGTAGAGAGAGCAGGTTCTTGAAGGGGACATGAGCAACTCCTGCATGATGAGTGATATAGCAATCATTTGTTAACGATATGGTGGATATGCCATCCATTATTTATGTACCTATCCAGATTCAAGAGGGCCCTGGAAGTGATCATGATCCCCAAAGCCACCGAACAGCGCGTATCAATGCATAGAATCAATGGGTATCCGGTTTCCCAGGAGGATTGTCATGTCGCGCTCGCACGTGCTCCAGACACTTGTTCCCCTGCTCCTCGCCGTTTCGCTGGTCAGCCCGGCGTCGTCGCTCGTTCAGGGAGGCGACCCAGGCGACATGCTTCTCTATCCCCCGGTCGGTTCCGACTTCAACGGCAGCGAACCCGGCGTGGCGATCTCCTCCACCGGGGTGATCTTCGTCAGCGTGTGCCGTGAGATCGCGACCTTCGATTACGAACTGGTGATCCTGCGCAGCGACACCAACGGCCAGACGTGGACCGAATGGAGCGTGTTCACTTTTCCGGCCGGGGATTCGGCCGAAGACGCCGAGATCCAGGTGGTCTCCGGCACGACCGGCGAGGTGCTGGTCCTGAGCTTCCTGGAAGACGCCCCACCCGACAGGATCTGGGTGTACACCACCGACGCCGCCTCCGCGAGCCCGGCCTGGACCCAGAAGCTGGTCGAAACGATCCCCTGGTCGGTCGGTGCCTTTCCCCGCGCCTACGGACCGGCACTGGCGACCCGCCCCTCGACCACGGGTCCGCCGACCATCGGCGTGGCGTACTGGATCGAGATGGACAGCGACGACTTCGAACTGCACTACAGCGTGTCCCTGGACGGCGGCGCCACCTTCGAGCCACCGGTCCTGCTGTTCAATCCTCCCCAACCGGCAGACGGTTTCAGGGATAGCGAAGTGGAGCTCGGGTTCGGCGGTTCGGGCGTCGTGTACGTGGTGAGCCTCAGCACGCTCACGTCCGCCACGCCCGAATGGACGAAGGTCCGTCTCGCCACCGCGACCAACAACGGCGCAACGGCGTCCGACTGGGACCTGACCATGAACCTCTTGCTGGACTCCGACGCCGGAGACCACGCCCACCTCACCCTCGCCTCCGACCCCCTGGGCGACGACCTGGTGATCGCGTACCGGCGGATCTACTACCCGAACACCGAGACCTTCATCCTGGGCTCCCTGAACGGCGGTGTCGACTGGGCGCCGGGCAGCATCCAGGACCCGGATATCGACAACGACTTCGAGCTCTTCTATACGGCTGCCGGCTTCAAGGCCACCGCCACCGGCAACTTCCTCGGCTACCACGTGCTGCGCCCTCAGCACGGTGTCGTAGGCCCGTACGAGGCGTCGGAATTCCTGCGCTGCGGCTGGATCGAGCGTTCCACCGCGCAGGTCGCCGTGGACCCGACCCAGTCCAATCAGGTGGCCATGGTGGCCGTCATGTCCAACAATTCCGACCAGGACGAAGCACTCTGGTTCAACGCCGAATGGCGCGACCAGCCGGGATACGCCGTATCACAGCACGACTGGCACCAATCGATCCCCGGAACCATCGGCCAGTACATCGCCGCCCCCGGAGTCGCCGACCTGGACGGCGACGGTCTGGCGGAGATCGTCGTCGCCGACAGCCAGGGATCGCTGAAGTCCTACTCGACAGCCTACGGCGGAACCCACTCCTATGACATGGGCGCCGCCGGCTCCTCCTCGGTGCCGGTGCTCTTCGACCTCAACGGCGACCTGATCCTCGAAGTCGTGATCGGCGGCCCCGACGGCATGCTGCACATCCTGGACAACGAACTCGCTCCGATCGCCTGGCGCCCCCACGACCTCGGCAGCGGCAGCGACGTGTACGTGAGCGCCGGTCCGGTGACCGGCATGGTGGCCGGCGAGATCGTGGCGGTCTCCGGCAACGCGGTGCACCTGATGAACACGGCGGGAGCCGAGCGGACCGGTTGGCCCCAATCCGCCGGGGGCGGCACGGCGGCCGGTCGCGCGGCCATCGGCGACGTCGATGACGACGGGCAGACCGAAATCGTCGCCGTCTTCACCATCGGACTCGCGATCCTCGACCCCGTCGGTGTGATCGAAACCTTCATGCCCAGCCTGGGGGTGGCGCCTTCGGCCGGCGTGTCCCTCGCCGACCTCGACGGCGACGGAGACCTGGAGATCGCCGTCCCCATGAGCGACGGCACCGTCGAACTGCTCCACCACGACGGCACCCCCATGAACGCCGCCTGGCCCTACGACACGGGCACCGGTTCGCCGGTCATCGGCGTGACCATCGCCAAGGTGATGAACGTCGGCACCACGGCGATCTGCTTCAGCACCGTTTCGGGCGACGTCTTCGCCGTCAACATCGACGGGTCGGACCTGCCCAACTACCCGGTGAGCGTGGCGGCCGGCGACCAGGCGAACAGCGAACCCATCATCGCCCGGGTCGCCCGCCCCGATACCGAACGCCCCCAGCTGCTGGTTGGAACGACCGGTGGCTGGCTCCACGAGTGGACCGCGCTGGGCCATCTCCCCGTCGACTGGCCGAACTTCTTCACCATCCAGCCGGCCCACGCCCCCGTCGCTGCGGACGTGGACGGCGACGGACTCCAGGAGATGATCCTCGCCACCGGCGACCAGCTCTACGTGTTCGACACCGGCACCGCGGCGCTCCCGGGCGCCCTGCGCCAATGGCCCATGACGGGGTACGACCTCGCCCGCTCGGGCTGCCAGGACTGCCTGCCCGCCACACCCACGTCGGTGCTCGATCCGAGCAACGACAGCGAGGCGGCCGCGGGACGCACCCGGATCTCCTTCGCCGGCGCGAGCCCCAACCCGTCGCCGGGCCGCACCACCTTCCGCTTCAACCTGGCGGTGGCAGCCGAGGTGGAACTGGCGGTCTACGATCTCCGCGGCAGCCGTGTCGCCGGCTTCGCGCGCCGGCCCTTCGTCCCCGGCGATCACGCCCTGAACTGGGACGGCCGCGACGATCGTGGCGCCGAGGTGGCGAGCGGTCTCTACTTCGCAAGGTTGATGATGAGCGAGGGGGGCGTGCATCGGGTGATGACGCGGGAGCTTGTGGTGACCAGGTGAGTGGTGGGGGATCCGGGATTTGGGGGCCGGGGAGAACCAAGTCCCGGCCCCATTGCTGGGGTAATGGGGGGCGAAATGACAGGGGAACGCCTCGATTGCCGAGCGCAGGTTGCATGATACTTATTGCCTATGATCCACTAT
>CALEMW010000041.1 GCA_937910695.1 uncultured bacterium | reverse complement strand
GTGGTCAGCGTAGGTTACCTGTCTGGCAGCACCTGTGACCACATGCGCCTCCAGCTGGAAGCCCCCTTCCTGGCGGGCCAGGCGGGCAACAGTCAGCACTTCATCATTGAGCGCCCGGGTGTGCAGCGTACCAGCTCCACCCAGATGCAGAATCAGAAGGAGGGTGGTCTCTACTACGCCGACGTCGAGCTGGTTTCTCTCGGACCTGGGAACGAGTTCAACATCATGAGGGACACGCTCCTGGTGCCTCGGGGGCACAAGTCGGAGGGCTGGCGCCTGACCACCCTGGATGAAACGCTGACCTTCTCCGAGCGAGAGCAGACCGTCTTGAAGATGGGCCGGCGGTTCTTGAAGCCCGGGCAGACAGACACGCCGGAGCAGGCCACCCTCCTGTCTGGGCAGTATGTGGAGTTCAACTACGAGAAGGCCACCTTGGTGGAGCAGGCGCAGGCGTTCGCGCAGGAGGAGCTGGAGAGGACGCTCAACGCCAGCATCCTGGTCAGGCATCTGGAGCCTAACTACCTGTATCTCTCTGCATCCTATGTCGGGGGCTCTTCTGAGGAGCTGCTGAAGGCGGACATCTTGAGCTTCATCCAGGGGCTGCGGGCAGAGGATTTCCTGTACGCGAGTGACCTGGTGGGGGTGTTGCAGAACAGGCACGCTGAGTCGGTCTCACTCCCACTGGTCATGGTCACCGTCGTCTGGAAGACTGACAGGCGTGTGATCGCTGAGAGGTCATCGAACAAGGTGGGGGCCGGGCGCGTCTCCACTTTCTACGTGGGGAACATCAACCTCTCCAGATCCCTGTAACTATCCGATCAGGTACTCTGGGGGCTCAAGTAGCCCGAGGTTGCCCATCTCCACGATCAGGCCTGACCTGGGACTGAAGACACAACCGCAAGACAGGCATTCCAGATTGAACTGGGGGATGGGCTCAGCGTTGAGGATGGTGGGGCCGGGCCCGGATTTCCGGCAGTTACCGGAGCAGCGGGGGCAGAAGGTGTTCGCGTAACGATCATCATCTGTGGACACCTCGACACCAACCTCGTCGGTGTACCCCTCCAGGATTTTCCGGATGATGCGTGGGTCCATTTGCTCTACGTGCGGCATCCTTCTATTGTAGGAACCTCTTTTGCTTTTGACCAGCCTGTGCTCACACGGATAGAATGGCAGCGATGTCCTTTGACCTTCTTGACCTGACCTCAGTAGATATCGACACCCTCCCCCTGGTCTTGGGGTATGTGGGAAGCCGGGCCACGCCGCACATCACCACTCCCCCCGGGAAGTTCGTGATGATGAGCGACGACGAGCAGGAGACCTCCTTCTACATCCCGCTCAACGTCCCGCAACGATTCACATTTGAGACAACGCTTCTGGCAAGCAGCCTCCCCCGGAACCTCGGAGACCTGAGCAAGTCTGCGATGTTCATCGCCGTCTTTGACCAGCAGGACAACGTGGGCGGCCTCCTCCTCTCACAAGAGGGGCTCGCCGTGGTCAGCGCCGTGGGAAACACGGTCATGCCCATCGTGGGCAGCCACCAGGTGTTCTCCGAGGGCTCCTACTACACGATCCGCATGGTCGTGGATGGCTCCAAGAACATCATGGACATCTACATCACCCCGGAAGCTGACGTCGCCGTGTCAGGGCACAAGTTGCAGTACACGAGCGTGGCGCCCAACTCCCCGGAGGCGGCCATCGACTCCGTCCGGATGGAGGTATGGGGCCAGCCCGAGCGGCCCATCGTGCTGGAGCTGAAGTCTCTACGCCTCTCTTCGGCCCTCTCGGTTCCCAACAAGAGGCCCATCGCGTCGGCCGGGCAGGACCAGACAGCAAGCCTCCAGGCCATCGTGAAGATGAACGGGGCAGCCAGTTATGACCCCGAGGGGGAGCAGCTCGGGTACACGTGGTCGGTGGTGGGGGTACCGAAGGGATCTCAGTACCAGCTCACCGGGACAGGGGCCACGGCCACAGACAGCGGAGGAGATGGCTACGCGTCGTTCCTGGAGGCGCCAGCGGGCACCTGGAGCAAGAAGAACGCCCCTTTACTCCAGCCGGGAGATATCCTGGTCGTTGCGGACGTGCTCCATACCGTGGCCACCACGAACTGGGCACTGAGCGGGGGGGCATGGGTGCGTGATGTCGGTTTTGACGACGGCAAACTGATCACCACCCAGGACAAGATCAAGGCGGGGACGGGCCTCTCATGGACCGTGTATCACCAGGACGCCTTCTTCAGTGATAAGGGTGTGCCCAACCCCACCTGGGTGCCCGACATCTCTGGGATGTACTCCTTCCAGCTCATCGTGAACGACGGGGAGCTGGACAGCCTCCCCACCAAAGGGTCGGTCAACATCCATGAGAGGGGCTACCCTCTCGGGTTTGTCCCTGACCTCAGCATGATTTGGGACTACCTGTCCGACTTCTGGTCCCTCTTCGACGGTCGGGACGTCATCGAGACCTTCTGGTCCGGGATGTCGCAGTCGCTCTCGGCCATCCTGATGACGGCCTGGCAGATGGATTACGGCAAGAGCATCAGGGATATCCCCCGCCTGTTCCAGCGGAGGTGGCTCAACTACAGGACGCTGCACTCGGAAGACTTCGAGGGCCTGACCCTCCAGAAGATCCGGTTCATGCGCGGCCCAATCCTGTCTGGCGCGATCTCCGGCATCAACCTGGACGGGAAGACCCTCCTCCTGTCCGTGGATGGCAGGGTGTTCACCACGGTCTTCGTCGGGACATCCTTGTCCGCGGCCGATGTCGCGCTTCAGGTGAACACCGCCATGGACCAGGCGCTGACGGTGGAGAAGACCGCAGACGTGGTGGCGGCTGGAGGAAGTGATTACCTGCGGCTCACAGTCGAGTCCTCTTTGGTGGTGCAGCTTTCCGGGACGGCAAATGCGTCCCTCGGGTTCAGCACGACAGAGGACACGGAGAACTCCTTCAGCGGAGATCTGGGGACGCGGGACGCGGGAGACCTGAAGGTCCTCAACGTGACGGACCCGGGTGTGTCCATGCTGGGCGTCTCTGCGGGCTCCCTGCTCCGCTTCGCTGGCGGTGCAGCTGTCACGGTGAGGCCCGTGTCCAGCACGTCCTTGGCAGGCGATGTGGCCCTCGTGGATGATACGGATGCCGCATGGGAGGTGTGTTCCACGGTGACCGCGCCTGTCACGGACTTCGAGAAGGAGGGGGTGGGGGAGGGCGACATCGCCATCTTCGAGGTGCGCGAGACAGGCTACCACGAGAACGAGGAGGTGCGCTGTGAGGTGCTGGCGGCCAAGGGCAGTGTTCTCGGGTTCAACCCGCGCGCCCTGCTTGAGGCCATGTCCGGTAGCGTCGCTGACTTCGACATCACGTACATGGGGGTGCTGCGCACCAGGAACATCCCCGTGGACAAGCTGGTCACCCGCATCCCCCAGCTCCAAGAAGTGATCCTCGACCCGCCGGCCGTCTTCAAGGAGAACGCCGAATATCAGCTCAGCACGGATGCTGCGGGGGTACGGGCGATTCGGTTCGTCGCGGGGACGTTCTCCTTGGACAACCCCCCTCCACAGGACCTGTGGGCGGAGATCTCCTACATCGACAACAGCCCCGCCATCGAGGGGAACTTCGGGCGCGGTGTGGGGCTGACCAAGGAGAGCTTCGACGCACGCACAGACAACCTGGACTACCTCTCAGCGGTGCAGGGGCTGTGGTTCTCCTTCTTCCACGGGCCGTCCCTCTACAATGTCAAGCTCGGCTCCCAGATCTTGTTGGGCCTCCCCTTCGCGGAAGAGAGGGGGAAGATCAAAGAGATCGACAGCATGTTCAGCGCGAAGGCCATGCGCCTTCTCATCCAGGACGTGCATGACAAGGAAGTCACGAGGTCCTACCTGGTCCCCCGGAATGTTGTGTGGGAGAGCGACGGTGAGACGATGTTGGCGGACAACCCGCTGACAGGAAAGCCCTACGTGGTGGGGGACACCGTCAACCAGTTCGCGCCCATCTCCAAGGGGGTGGAAATCAAGGACTGGGTGTCCGACCCAGGCTGGTGGCGGGGCTGGTACCACCAGGCATCCATGCTGGAGGTGGACAAGTTCTTCACCTTCCTGGCCCGGGCCGACGTGGATGTGTTCTCCGTGACCAACCTGATCTTCGCCTCCGCGTTCATCAAAGAGATCCGGCCGGAGTACACCAAGGCCAAGGTGGTGGCCCTCAAGAGGCTCCCCCCGGATGAGATCGACGTGACCGACGCTCTGACCTTCTGGGGCGCCATGCACTTGTTCGATGACCCTATCTGCGCAGCCAAGCAGGGCTCGTTCAAGTACGACGACGTGAACGGCTCGGGGGAGAACCTCTGGGGATGGGATGGCCCACCTGACGGAGACCCGCTGTTCCTCTATGACCGCCGGCGCCTGTGCCCCACAATGTACACCTCCGTCCACATGTGGGGGGACCACGCCGGGGGAAAGATGCCCTTCGATTGGTTCTGGGCTTTCGACGACGGTGGCGGGAAGGATGAGGTGCCGTTGTACGGGCCCGCCCCGTACGAGGGCGGTGTGGGGGCTGTCAAGTTTGACACGGACTACCCGGCGGGCACGTACCACCGGGTGAAGAAGCTGACTGGTACTCCGTGATTGCAATGGATGGGCCAGCAGCAATACAATCAGGGTGAGCAATGATTCTGCGAGAATACCCACTCGGCGGTGAAGGCCGGGAGATCAAGAACAACCTGGAGATCGACGTCCGGGAGCGGGGGAAGCTCGTTCCGGGCCTGTGTCGGCGAGAGCACAACATCTGGGTAGATGAGGGGCGCCAGTACCTCGCACGGGTGATCGCCCCCAATGTGGGGCAGGACGACCACCACAGTGAGCCCCCCAGGGAGTTCGTCTCCTTCATGGGTCTCGGCATCGGTGGGGACGTCCAGACCCACGGGAAGGCCTACCAGACTCCCTTGAGCACGGACTACCCGCCAGCCTCCGCAGGCCTCGTGCCCGGGGATGTGGGGAACCAACAGGCGGACACGGACCAGACGGTCTTCCAGCTGGAGCGGCCTGTGAAGATCAGAGTCGCCTCCCCCACCTGGCTCCAACCCGTACAGACCCCTGTGGTCTTCGCCAACAGTGACAGGACCCTGAAGTTGGTGTGCGGGTTCAGCCTCTCTGACTTCAACGCGGTGGGCCCCTACACGGTTGTCCCGCTCTCCGAGGCGGGGCTCATGCTGTCCACGGCAGATCCCGATGCCGCGGATGTCTACGACGGGGCAGTCATCCCGTCCAAGATCGGGTCTGGTCGCCAGCTGCTGGTGGCCTACAATGCTTTTGAGCCCATCCCCAAGACGGCCGCTTTCGAGCTGGAGTTCCGCTGGGAACTCCGCTTCGCGTAGGAGATTCACCGATGCCCCTTCCGCACCCGCATGGTAACGCAGCACCAGGAGACCTGTTCTACGACACCGACGGCGCAAAGGTGAACTGGGTGGACATGGCTGGCCCGTTCGGAAGTCGCGTCGTGGAGGTGGGAGAGGACGGCCTGTCCATCATCGCCAACCGCATGGCAGTGGCCCTGGGAAAGAACGACGCGTGGCTCTCGGCGGCCAACGAGTCGTCCCTCGCCAAGCTGGACTACGTGGGTTTCACCCCGGCCGGCGGCAACGGTGGGAGCTTCACCTTCACGGGCCTCAACGTGTGGGTGGGGACGTCCCTCTACGGCGCGGAGAACCAGCACGTCCGCAACCAGATCATCACGGTGCTGGATGAAAACTACAACGAGGTCCTGGACACGGACGGCTCCCGGGTGGTGGTCAAGACCATCAAGGATAACGGCGACGTGGCGAGCGTGGTGGGGGGAGGCTTCGAGGCCGCTCCTCTGATCACCTTCCAGACGGTGCACCCGGTGACCGGGGCCGTCATCTCCGCCTCCCATGACCTGCCCGACGGTGTGCCCGTGGTCTTCGCTTTCGGTGTGGCTCACCTCTTCGAGGAGCTGTCTGCTCCAGCCAACCGCGACAAGATGCGGGACATGATCGCCAAGGGGGTCATCTTCAACGCGGCCAGGGCCCCGGCGCACGTCTTCCTCACGGATGGCAGCCGCAAGCTCATCGGCGACCTGGACCTGGGCGCCTACGGGCTGCAAGACGACGTGGCCACAGCTACGGTGAAGCTGGCCGAGACCGGTTACGCGGCCCTGTCGGGGGTGTTCCGCCAGAGCCTTGTAGGAGCGAGCAACAGCAACCACCGCGCAATCCAGGGCCTCCAGGGGAACAGGATGCTCGGGGGAACCGTCACGTTCACTCCTGGGGCCACGAGTGGGGATGACGCCACAATCACCTTGGGCAGCGTGGAGATCCTGCACAACGGCGAGTACCACGCGATGCCGGATGGGGACACGACTCTCCTCGTGGCCGACTTCGACAAGATGATCTTCGTCGTCGTGGCCGCGGCTGGGACGGTGACTATCCGTGAGGCCAACGAGGTCTTGGCCACGGACACCCTTCTCGGCCACTGCTTCTTGGACACAGGCACGAACACCTTCGCGGGAGCCACAGGTTACGGGCGGGCTCTCTTGTGGGGGGAGGACAAGCACAACCAGTGCACGGAGATGACCGTGGGGGACGCCGCAGGATGTGATTTTCCGGGCACCTTCGAGGGGATCACAGCTGCCATCAACCTGGCTGATGCCATGTCGGCGGCCTGGGCCAATAACAGCGCCTCCCCCCTCAACGCGGAGATCCAGGTCAAGGGGATGCTGAAGATCGCGAGCACGGTGGTGCTCAACTTCAAGTCCCCCTCCCCCCCTTCGCTCTCCTTCCGAGGGGATGGCATCCAGAGCTCCATCATCGCCACGGATGGCCTGGCCGTGACCGATCACCTTTTCGACTGCAACAAGCACTGCGTCTCGTTTCAGGACCTGTCCTTCTACTGGGCAGAGGCCAACCCCCAGAACGACGACAGGGCGGCCCTCTTGAACCCGGGGAGCTACAGCTCCATCCGGAACGTCAACTTCGAGAAGAGCGGCGCCGGCGCCGGGGGCTTCGGCTATGCTGCGCTCTGGGCACATGGCACCCCCTTCACGGTGGAGGGGATCACGGTGGAGGACATCGTGATGCGCTACCCCAGTGGGGGCGTGCTCCAGGGGGCGACGGAGACCTACGTCAACGACCCGGAGGCCGGGGAGTTCTACGTGCGGGACAGCTCTGTCCGGAACGCCATCGTCACCAATGCCTCGGGGTCCTCTCCAGGCATCATGTTCAACATGCCAGGGACGAGCAACAAGCTGTCCAACGTCAAGCTGTCTTACGGTGGCGCAGGCATCGTCATCGGCCACGCGGGCGTCGTGGAGGACTCTTACATCGAGGCCGGGAGCGGTTCTCCCGGAACCATCGGCATCCGCATCTCGCTCAAGGGAACCACGAACCGGAAGGCATCGGTGCGCAACTGCGAGGTCGTGGATGGCACCTGCGGAGTCCTCGTGTACGCCAACAACGCATCGTGCCGTTCACTCTGGGAGGTTGAGGGTTGCACTTTTGACAGCTGCAACTATGGCGTGACTGCTGACTTCTCTACTGGGGCGGGGAACGCCGCGAGCAGCTGCGCCTGGGTGACGAACTGCGACTTCACCGACTGCCTGGTCACCGATGTGGATCTCAACAAGCAGCGGAAGGCCTTCATCTCGGGCTGCAACAGCTCAGGCTGTGCTGGGATTTCTGTTTATGGCAAGGACACGCGCGTCCACATGTCGAGCTGCAATATCGAGGATTACGGGACGGGCGCGACGGACCACGCCATCCATCTCGACACGGGGACGAAGCGTTCCAAGGTGTCCGAATGTACCCTCGGGGCCAACGGCAGCGCGACGTCTTCGATGGTCCTATTGGCGTCTAACTTCTGCGCGTTCAACGACAACACGCTGGGGGATGACTCCACGAACACGTCGGCCGACATGGTGGTGGTCGCGGCTGACTTCACGAAGCTCAAGGGCAACTCGTTCCTCAAGACGGCCGCCGGGAAGAATGGTGTGGTCCTTGGCAACGGCGCCACGCAACTGAAGGCCAAGGTCACCGACAGCGAGTTCTGGTATATCGGAGGAACCGCGATCTACCTGGACGACATCAGCAAGGTCACCATCTCAGGCAACACGGTGGATACGTGCCGTACGGGCGTCGCAGGGGTTGGCGCCTTGGGTGAGGTTCGGATTGCGGGCAACGACTTCATCTTGTGCGGGTTTGGCACGTACTTGGCCACCACCAGTGCGGTGATCCACCTCAACAGTACTGCCTCGCACGTGTCCATCATTGAGAGGAACACCTTCAAGGATTGCGGCGACATCGCGAACAAAGACAACCTCAAGTACATCATCTACACCGCGAAAGAGGCTGCGGTGTTGAACAACCAGTTCTACCAGCCGCGTGGAGCGAACCTGGCGAGCAAGAGCGATGAGCTCTACGGCGTCTACACCGGTGGTCGAGCGGAGGTCTCAGACAACTACTTCGTGCACGACTTGACTGCGATGGCCCCTCTGAAGATCTTCTTCATCCAGGTTGCTGCGGTGGACTCCATCGTGGAGAACAACGATTTTGATATCTCCGCTTCGGGTGCGATGGGCAATGCCCCTGCTCACACGTACGGGGTACACGGTGGCGCTCTGTCGGGGCTGAAGATCAGCAACAATCGTGTGAGCTACATGGACGCGGACGACAGTGGGGGAGCCGCGTATTCCTTCTACGCCACAGGGGATTACCTGACAGCGGTAGGCAACACGTGCGGCGGGACTCTGTTCGCCCACACGTCGTGGCCCTCACACGGTATAGATTTCCAAGGGGACAAGGGCATGGTTATGGGGAACCGCTGCTACTCCATAAGCACGGGGCTCATCTTCAACATGGGCTCGCACTGGGGACCCTCCAAGGCGGGCGCGGCTCTGGCCGACCTGAACAAGTCCGGCGCGTAGGAGAAATACCATGGACAAGATCATTGAGATTCTGGTGACCTGGCAGTTCGCGTTGATCTGTGTGGTCACCTCTGGCCTCATCACGGCGGTGGGCAACATCGGCTCGAAGAAGGAGCCGACGACAGGCGTGCGCCAGGGCGGGCTGAAGACCAACCCCTGGTTCCAGCGCTTCAATCCCTTGATGCCCTACGTCATCGCGACGGGGCTGGTGTGCATCCCCGGCATCCCTATGCCGGAGGCGATGCCGGCCGGATGGGGTACGAAGATCCTGTTCGGCCTGGCCGCGGCCGGGTTCAGCGCGGAGGTCTACACCACGGTCAAGAAGCTGATATCGGGGCACAAGTAAATGGACAGCGTCATACTGGCCGGGCTCGTTGACGAGCTGGAGAAGCTGGGGGAGGTGTTTGGTCGGTCCAACCCTGACGACACCCTGTCCGAGACGGAGGTGCCTCTGCACCTCAAGAAGAAGGTCCTGATGGACTACGTCCGGGACAAGAGCAAGGAGGAGCCCAGTGGGCTTGGGAACTCCCTACTCGCCGGCGGGCTCACAGGAGCTGGCCTCGGTGGCATCATGGGGGGCCTTGCCAGCAGGAGCTTGGGTGGGGCTGCTGCGGGGCTGATCGGCGGCGGTCTGCCCGGGGCCGGGACGGGGGCTCTTCTGCGCGCGTCGGATAAGAACGAGATCGAGACCCTGCGAGGGATCAACCCGAAGGACAACGATCAGGTGGACAGGTTCATGACCCAGAGGATCGTGAGCGCGCGCAGGGCCAAGGAGCGCAGCCAAGAGATGCGGAAGGATACCCGCAACGCCCAGCTCGTGCGCGCGATCAACAACAGGCGCCCTGAGCCGCAGCCGACGCGCAGGGTCACCATCTACCGATATTAGGAGGCGCGCATGCCCTGGTGGGGATGGCTGATCATTGTAGGAGTTGTGCTGGCCGTGGCGCTGGTTCTCTGGTTGATCTTCCGCCGCAAGAAGGAGCCGAAGGTCGTCCCGAAGGATTCCTTCGAGGCAGGGCAGGACGCCGTCGGTGCCGTGGTCAAAGCGGGGGAGGACCGTGAGAAGGACAGGGCCGAGGCGCGGAAGGAGGGCGAGGCCGGGGAGGTCAAGGCGCAGAAGGACACGGCGGAAGAGAAGAAGAAGCTCACGGGAGAGGGAGAGGACGAAGTAGCCAAGTGGGTCGACGACCTCTAATAAAGACGGGGCGGCTGGTTCGTAAGAGTCAGCACTCAGCCACCGCGGAAGACCTTCGGGAGCAAGCGCGCTCCCTGGTAAACAAGGCCCGTCTGGGGGGAGCCGTCATGGGAGCTCTCCCAGGTGCCCCGATAGGGGCGCTTCTGGCGCCCCCAAAATATCGTCTCCTCGGTGCTGGCGTGGGGGGTGCTCTGGGCGCCCTCGGTGGAGGTCTTCTCTTGGGGAAGGCCACAGACAACGCCACGAAGAAGCTCATCCAGAGGCGCTTCGGCTCTTCGATGCTGTCCGCCATCGAAGGGGGTGGGGTAGAGAAGGCCGCGTTCACAGCCCCCAACCACACCAAACTGATGGAGGAGACGTGGAAGGCCATGGGCGGCGGGAAGCCCTCCAAGGAGGTGCGCGCCCTGGTTCTGGAAGGGAATCACGACACCGACGCAGGGATCCGCCACCCCTGGATTCCGACCAACGCGCGGCTTCACGCCATGCCCATTGCCACGAAGGAAAAGCTTCTCAAGGAGTTGGCGGGGGACAAGGTTGTTGCCGTCAAGGACATCGCCCGCGCGGCCGCCGATCCCGAGAGCCGCCTTGCAGGGATCCGCGCGGTGAGGGGGCTGAAGAACCTCGGCCAGGCGCAGCACTCCCTGATGGACGTGGCCCCCCACTTCGAGCAGCCGTCCCGCAGGCAGCTCAAGAACCTTCCGCGCGTGTCGGAGTATCTTCGCGCCGGCGGAGAGGACTCAACCATCTTGGGGTGGGCTTCCTCGGGAGCGGCGCACGCGGAGCAGGGACTAAAAAGAGCCGCGGGATTCGTGGGCCGCACAACAGGGGTGTCCAAGCTGGACGATCTGAACAAGAACACGCGCACGGGCCGCGACTCGATAAGGAGGGCGCAGGAGTTCGGGATGGTCTTGCGCAAGGAGGTCGTGCAGGAGATGGTGACCGAGCATGGCCTGGGCCGCCGGGAGGCAGGCAGCAAGTACAGGACGTTCATGTCCGGCACGGCACCCAAGGGGGTGACGAAGATGCTGGGGAACCTGTCGCGCAACGTGAACTTCATCGGGGACCAGATCTCCCGCCCGTTCAGGAGAGAGAAGTGAGACGCTCAGTCACCGATAAGGAGGTCCAGACCTGGGCGCGCGAGGCGAAGGAGGCGGGCAGGTTCCCAGGAGTCAACGACTCCATCCCCGGGGCGCGGGAGAAGACGCACATCAACTACGGCAACGTCCACTTCGGCAAGGGTCGCGGGGGTCCTCACGTCGGCATCGGGACGCCCGAGGGCACAGCCCACCTGTACAAGAGGCGGGTCTACGTCGGCGACAGGAACTTCGGGCGTGGGCGCAAGCTTAACCCGAAGGAGCAGGCTCTCGTGGGCGGGCTGATGGATGAGCTGAGTAAGATCAAGAAGGCCAAGGCGGTGCAGGCCCCCCTACCCGACCAGGCAGCGAAGGAGCGGGAGAGAGCGCAAAGGAAGGAGGCGTTCAACCGCCGCTTTGATGGGGGGCTCAAGGGCGCCCTGGTAGGCGGAGCCGCGGGCACAGCCCTCGGAGTGATCCCCGGAGCCCTTACCAGGAATCCCAAGCTCCTGGCTCTGGGAGCCAGCCTGGGCACGCTCGGGGGCGGCTACCTGGGGGCAAAGGCCGGGGCGCACCTTGCGACTAGAGAGAAGGTGGCGCGCGTGCTCTACAGGTGTGACCTCCAAGACCTGCGTAACGCGATGAGCAAGGAAGCCCTGATGGGGGCGGGCCAGTTGTGGGGCGGGGCAAAGAAGGTCTTGGCCCCCACGCTCAAGGCAGCAGCCAAGGGCGGTGCCCAGGGGGCAGCCGTGGGGGGGATAACCACCGGAGGAGTTGGAGCCATCCCAGGAGCCATATCAGGAGCCATATCGGGCGCTGCGGTGAACACCGCTTCACGTGCAGTGAACACGGGCGCGAAAGCGGTGATGAAGCCGCACATGGCAAAAGGCATCCTCAAGAATAAGCAAGTGAGGTACCAGCGCAAGTATGGGCCAGGCTCCACGCACTACACGCAGCAAGGCCCCACGAAGTACAATCAGTTAATGCAGGGGGCTCCCCGGTCTTCACAAAACCTCGCAGGGGGTGCGGTAAACATGAACCCAGTTGTGCGGGCAACTGAGCGGGTAGGGAGGGCAGCCCAATGGGCAGTGTAATGCTTACATCCTTCCTCGATGAGATGGAGAAGATCGGGTACACGCTCCAGGGCCACACGGACTTCCAGGGCCTGAAGATCGCCATCGAGAACCGCAAGGGGTCCGTCCGGAAGGGCAAGGATGGCGATGGCAAGGAGTGGCGCACTAAGATGAAGCACCCCTACGGCTACATCGTGCGGACCCGCGGCGCTGATGACGAGCCGGTGGATGCTTACGTCGGACCAGACAAGGACGCCCCCTGCGCCCACGTGGTGCACCAGAAGGACAAGGACACAGGAGCCTACGACGAGGACAAGGTGATGCTGGGCTTCCGGTCCAAGAAGGAGGCCAAGGAGGCCTTCCTCAAGCACTACAACAGCCCCAAGTTCCTCGGCCCCATCTCCACCGTCCCCATGGACCGCCTGAAGGAGCTGGTGGCATCCAAGCGCCGCCTGGTGAAGATCGCTGAGCCGCCCCCACCGAAGGGGGTCTCCGCTGCGGAGTGGGACAAGCACCTTGCGAAGGGCCCCAAGAAGCGGAGCACATGGGATCGGATCCGCAAGGCGGGCCCGGGCGTGGGTGGCGCCATCGGGCTGGCTGCTGGCCTGGCCACGGGTCGGCGGGGGAAGCTGCTCTCCAGCGCAGTGAAGGGTCTGGGGACAGGTGCCACCCTGGGGTGGGTGCCTGACATGGCGTCAAGCGCCAAGGAGGCGCTGAGCTGATATGGACACGGTGATTTTGGCATCCTTGCTCGACGAGCTGGAGAAGATTGCTTACGGAGAGGTTGGTCATAAAGAATTAATGAACATTACCTCTCAGGGGATGGGATTGCACCCCATGAACCCCATGGCACAGCTCGGCGTTGCAGGAAATCTTGCGACGGATAAGGGCATTAGACATCCGTGGAACATGGCAAATGATGTATCACACGCTATGCCAGGTAGGCCGAAAAGGGAGATAGGCGCGTATTCAAACGCCCTACAGAATCGGGGGGCCAAGGATGTCGCGCGGGGTATCGCAGAGAAGGGCAGCCTATTCTCCGGTATGCGTACTGCGAGAGGCCTGCGAAATCTCGGGGAAGCACAGCATGGCATAGAGGACATCGGACCACACTTTGAGCGCCCGCTCCAAGAGAACACACTTGCGGCCGCAAAAAAAGGTGGGCCCAAAGCCGGTCTTAGGCAGAGGATAATAAATAAAGTGGTGCCTGCGATAGCACCCCCACCGGTCACACAGTTTGCACGAAATGTAGCTCAGAAGCTCCCTGGAGGAGGTTCACTCGGGACGTTAATCTCAGGAGTGGAGCATGCACAGGCGGGCCTATACCGCGATTCCAATGAGACGGGGGGTTCTGCATCCCACACAGACGACTTCCGCCCCGCAGAGAACCGCATTGACAAAAGATCTGCGAACAGGGCTGCGGGGGTGGGGAGGGCAAATAAAAGGAAAATCCTCAGCGAGCTACAGGCTCTGGGAATGAGCCCAGAGAAGGCGGCGGCAGAATATGATGAGTTCCGCATGAGGGCCCAAGTTCCTGGGAAGCTGTCTCGGGGGGCGGCTAAAATAACACAGGACGCGGGATTCCTTGGAAGGCAGGCGGCGCGCCCCGTTAAGCGCGCCGCCAAGTTACTCCGCTATTTCCGTTAGCGGAGCACCGTCTTGACCAACTTGGCCACGACGGTAACGGTCTTTACTACAACTGCACAACCTACGAAGAAGATGATATCCATGATATCTCCTGTGTTAGTGTCTACTTCTCTTATACACAGAGCGCCTTCCCCTTTTAAGTATAGGAGTCCCCCAGCCATGATGAAAGCGACTATTATCCTGCTGGCCCTGCTGCTGGCCCTACCTGCCTGGGCGGCCCCCTGCCCCACCGGGAGTTACGACAAGGACGTGGAGCCCTCCTACGACTGCACTAGCCCTGGAGAGGACGTGGTCCTTCGACCAGGGTCACACGGTAAGTCGGTGGCGCTGGAGAAGGGGGCCAAGGCCCCGAAGGCGGGGATCCTCTTGGAGAAGGGGAAGGTCATCGACCTGGGGATGCGGGTCAAGACCTTGCGGCGCCTGCGCTGGCTGGACCGCAAGGCGGGGCGCCGGGTACTCAAGACGGAGCTGAAGTATCAGGCCGCCACGTCGAAGGCCAAGACGGACCTTCTGGGCGCGCAGGTGATGGACTTAAAAACACAGGTGGCGGACAGGGACCGGCGCATCTCAAAGCTGACCAGGTGGTACAGGTCCCCCGTCTTGTGGTTTGCGGTGGGCTTCGTTGTGACCGCCGGCGGGACCGCGGCGATCATCGCGTCTACGAGATAAAAAAGGGAGGGGGCGCGGCCACGCCCCCTCCAGCCCGAAGGCTCATCAACTACTCGCTGGCCTTGCCGTGCTTCTTCTGAAGATCTGCCACGACGGACAGGATCTTCGCCTTTCCGGCAGGCTTCTTGGCAGCAGCCTTCTTGCCCGCCAGGACTCGCCTGTAGGGCATCACGGCAGCGGCGACCCTCTTCTTGGCATCCTCCACAGTGGCCGGCTTGGGCGCCGGCGGAAGGCCCTCAAAGGCCAGCTTCCAGAATACTTCTCCCTCCCCACCTCCCCGCTTCCTGGTGGGGAAGCAGTTCAACTTGGCCCCCAGCGGGAAGGCCTCCATCAGCTGGCCCATGCGGTGCCGGACCTGCTGGGTGGTGGTCCCCGACTTCTTGAGGGACCAGTCCCCCTCCGCCTTTCCCGGTTCCCCTGTCAAGGGCACCATTCTCGCGGTGCCGCTGTCGGGGAACTGGAAGGTCAGGCAGAACTGGTAGCGGGCGGGGTACTCGGCCATCGAGCCGCGCATCCTCTCCGCCTCCTTCTCCAAATACGTGTACCCCGTTACGGGGAACTGGGTGAACTCCTTCTTGCCACTCTTCTTTGTCACAGACACAACCTCCTGTTGGGTGGTTAACGTCTGTCTTATACCCAGATCAGAGGGCGTCATTCAGGAGGACGGTGCGTGCTTGGGAGAGAGTCTCCACGCCTCCAACAGGTAGGCCCAGGCGCTCCATCAACTCGATGAGACCTGGGAGGTCGAGCGACTCGAACCGCTCCACGGAGAGGCCGATGAGGGCCTCTCCGGGAAGCTCTAGTCGTTTCCCCCGTCTTCCCCGCCGCCGACCTGGTCCTCCAGCTTCTTGACCATCTTGTCCACGCCCTTGGGGTTCTCGAAGAGCTTGAAGTGGGCGATGACCAGCTGCTGGGTGATGTACAGGTCCGCGCGGAGCTCCTGGATCTGCTCACCCAGGGACTCGACGTCCTTGCCCATCTGCGCGTTCAGCTCCGTGCTCAGGCCCAGGAGCTCATCCACCTTCTTCTCCACAGAGCTCAGGTCGATGTGCAAGCCCTTGACAACCGCGGCCGGCTCCTCCTCCTCCTCCTCCTCCTTGGTGTCCTTCTTGACCACGCGGGTCTTGGCCTTGCGCTTGACCGGCGGGCTCTTCTTGGCCGCCGCCTTGGGCTTGTCCTCGTCCCCACCGCCACCATCCTGGTTCTCCAGGATCCACTCCACGGTGTCCTCGAACTCCGCCTTGAACGCCTGGTCCTGATCCATGCCCAGCTCGGTGGCGAGAGTCACCACCTCGGCGCGCATCATGTCTCCCAGATCTTCCCTCGTGTATTTCTTGTCAGCCATTTTCCCAGTTCTCCTCAGTCAAGTTTTCCCCGGTCCCGGAATGAGACCAGGTGCTCGTTGTCCAAATAACACTCGAGTGGTTTCGCGTCAGGGCACTGCCCACAGATTGCGTTGCACTTGAGCTGCGTTCTTATGTGACGCCAGTTGTCAAAAAGCACCGACGTCACCACATCACGGATCCGGTGAACAGGGTTCCCGGGTAGGTCTCCCGGAGAAATGCCTCCCCGGATTAACCTGATAATCGCCTCTCGAGGAAGCCCACGGTGTAGAGCTCGCCAGAGCCGATGCCGCCCCGTCTTCGTGCCGCTGGATTCAGCAGCCAGGCGGAGCAGCTCGGTCTTGTTGAAGTCCTCCCACGGGATCCTCTTTTCCTTTTCCTCCCTCTTCTTGCGCTGCCCCTTACCTGGGCTGCACATCACCACGTAGCGGTGAATGTAGTGATCAGCGGTATGCCGCATCACCGATCTCCCTCACCTCCACCAACGCCCTGGGATTGTCCGCGTCGCGCATCTTCACGAAGGTGCTGCTGAAGATGCTGCTGTCATCCAGACCGAGCATCTTCGTCACAGTGTCTTCCAACAGCTTGCGGCGCTCTCCCAAGTCGATCTTCTTCCAGCGGTCCTTTGCTCTACGGTCTCCTGCTCGGTGGGGCTGCTTGGCCCCCGGCTTGGAGTCCCCCGCCCATCGCAGATACCAACCCGCGTTGTCCACTTCCTCGAAGTAAACGTAGACGGTCATCTCGTACCTGTGGTGGCGGGGCCAGCCCGTGTCGGCGACAAGGTCTGTCTCCTCCAAGATGGTATGCCGTGCATTACGGATCCAAGTCACTGCCTCCGTTGTTTTGTGCCGCCGCCCCTTCTTGTCCGTCCAGTACAAGTGGTTCGTGGACGGGGGAAGAGGCAGGGTCACGATTAGTCGGCGCCTCTCACCCACTCGGGGGCCTCCGAGGAGCCTTCCTCCGCACAGGAGGACGGCGCTTCTCCGGGTCGGGGGCCCTGCGGGACATCGGGCTCTCCGTTCGTGGGGAGCCCTCCTCCAACCCCTGAAGGAACACGGCCCGGTCTTGCGCCGGCCTCCCCCCGTGGGTGATGCTCCTCCCACGGTTGAACTTCTCCCTCTTGCTCTCCCGGATGGAGATGTGGCGCGAGATGGACTTGATGGCCTGAGAGAACTCAGACACCTTGGCGTCCAGCAGGTTGCGCCGACTCTCCAGCTCAGTCACGGAAGCGTCTTCCTCCACGTAGCGACGGTCAGATCTGGCCTTGGCCTCCTTCTCTTTGACCGTTCCTGTAGCGTCCTCAATCAGGCGTGACAGGACAAATCCTGCCCTCTTCTGCGCCACGGCCAGCTCGTTCCGCGTCACGGCGAACTGACCGTTGGCGTAGTTATACCACTCTAGGAAGACGTTGTAGAGTTCCCCGATGTCGTTGTCGCTGACATTCCCGATATTCCTGGGAAGAATGGGGAAGCCATCCTCGTCGTGCCACTTGTCGTGGATCATCGGGCGGCCACAAGGAGCCAAGCCACGCCGCTTCACCTCTGTGAGGGCCTGACCACTGACCTTGTACAGCGTCCTCCCCTCCTCCATTGTGAGGTTGAACCCCCTGTCCATGCGGGCCATTAACCACCTCCTGGCATGCGGATGGTGTGCACCTTGCGCTTCTTCTTGCTCGGTGGAGCACACACCCATTTGTACTTGCAGTACTTGCAGTGGAACCCGTCTTCTCGGTTGGGCTCGATGTTGTTGATGGAGTACTTGCGCACGTAGCGCATCTTCTCCGTCACGGCGTTCCAGTGGTTCTGGTCAAACAGAACGCGGTGCTCCACCATGGCACCGCTGTTCAGGTTGATGTAGACCAGCACACCCGCCGGGAGATCCCAGCAGGCCATCCCCACCATCAGCTGAGTGACATGCTCGGGCTTCGGCTTCTTGAGCACCTTCTGGAAGTTCTGCTCCGTCTCGGTCTTGAACTCGAGGCAGAAGCGGATGTGCACAGGGTCGGACAGGTGGATGGAGTACACCCCATCCACCCGCACGATGATGCCCCACTCCCACGCCACCTCCGAGGTGCCGTCCTCCGGGTTGATCTGATGCTCCGGCACGAACTCCTCGGACCCCCCCGACTCCTCCGCGATCTTCTCGAAGTAACCGTCGAGCATCTCGTGCCCGGCCGTGCCGAGGTCCAGGCGCCGGCGCAGAGTAGGCGCGATGTTGGACCGCTGCTCCACCTCCCCCCGGTGCCTGTACCAGAGCTTCCTGGCACAGCCCACCTTGTAATCCCCACAGAAGCTGTTCCCATCCCAGGACCCAAGGTCCGAGGCCGTGAACGTCCCCCTGCGGGGAAGGCGGGGGGTATTTTTCTCCTCCAGGAAGGCGTCCAGGCGCGACACGACAGTCACGTTCCCAAGCAGCTCCCTGGCATCTGGATCCTCTAAATCAGCTATCTTCGTCAGCATTCAGGGCCTCCTTGATCTCCAGGAACGTGTTGTACGGAAGGACGGCGAGCGACTCCCTGAGCCGGCGAAACTCGATGATCATCACCGGCATCTCGTTGGGGGCGGCCACACGGATGGTGTCGGCCATGTCGGACAACTTCAGCCGCGTACCCTTCAAACCGTCTGAGAATTTGTGCTGCAACCTCCACTTGCCCTCGACACGGACATCACCCCGCAGACCAGGAAGGGTTGAGTTTCCCGACCCGGCCTGGGGGCGCCCGCCCATGTCGTTGGCGAGCCCCTGCTCAAGCCGCTGGGACTCTCGCAGGACAGCCTGGCTCTTCATCACCTTCTCGGGGAGGGCGAACTCCACCTCAGCCCCGACCCCCAAACAGCCACTGCATACGTGCGCCTCTCTCAAGCACTCCTTGCCCAAGTAAAGACGGACGTGAAGCGTGTCGCCGGTCTCCCGGCAGGCACAGCACAGATGACCGTAGGGGGCCGCGACCATGTCGAGGACCAGGGAGGTCAAGAGAACCTCACATGGTCCAGGCCAAACGCGATGTAGGCCGCCTCCCGCAGAGCGGAGATGACCCCAGGGTCCTCCTCCAGAAGTGTCAGCAGGTTGTTCTTCCCACGGATCTTCGTGTCCAGGCAGGGGATATCCAGGAAGGCCCCGGACCGCTCGATGACACCGAGCTCCAGGCACGTCTTGATGAGGTCGTTGTGGATGTCGTAGCGCAGGGGCTGGTAGAACAACGAGATGGCCCCCGCTCCCTTCTCCTTGGCTCCGGTCTTCCCTTTGGGGATCTCCCAGTTGACCTCTTTGCCAATGGCGGGCCCTTTCTCCCCACCCTCCCGGATGACCTTCCCGGCATGGAGACTGATGCGCACCAGGTTCCCATGCCGCAGGGCGTGAGCCCCACCGGTCTGGTACTTCCTGCCAAACGACTTCCCCATCAGGTTGATCTTGGCGCGGACCTGCCGGATAGCCAGGATGGTGGACTCGTTGACTTCGACCTCCGGGTCCAACCCCTTCCAGCCACAGTACTCGCAAGCGTACCTGTAGTTGCGGGTATCGTAGCTCACCACTTCCTTCTTGAGAGGCGCGCCGCCGCAGTCAGCGCACCTGTAGATGGGGCGCAAGGCGTCGTCGCACAGCTTCTTCATGAACTGCGTTTGAAGGTTGGCCGGCGAAGCCACCTGGGGGACATCTCCCATGGCGGTCGTCTGCTCCTTGATGGTCAGGATGCTGTCCCAGGAGTCCAGCCCTATCAGCTGGCAGCGGTTGGACTTCACCAGCTCCAACGTGCCCTCCAGGATGGCCTCCGCCCCACCTTGGTCCAGGATGAGAAACTCCCCGACCGTGGGGATCTCCCGGGCCTCCCGCACCTCGTCGATGGTCATGGGCGGCTCGTGCCTCTTCTCCCGTGACCTGTTCTCCACGTCGATGTCGTAGGCGGACATGGCGATGCGAACGCCGCACATCTGGGCGAACCTCTTGTCCAGCGGCATCTCCAAGCAGGCCATGGCCACGCAAGCGTTGTGGCCATAGAGCTTCTGGATCTGCGCCATGTGGTGGTACATGAGCATGTTCTTGCCCACGCTCTCCGGACCATCCAGCTGACTGAGTCCCCCCGCAGGAAGACCCCCACCCGTGTTCAGGTCGAGGGCCAGAATCCCACAGGGGCGCCGGAGGTCAAACACGTTCCAGGAGTCACCCGCTGAGCGGATGACAGGCCCCGTATTCCCGACGCGGAGGTTGATGAAGTCCACCACGTCACGAGCAGAAGGGCGCTCGAACTCCTTCACCTTCCGCACCTTCTTGACCGGCTCTTCCTTCTTGGCCGGCACCTTGCGCCCCGCCTTCTTGGCCGGAGTCTTTTTGGGAGTTTTACTCTCGGCCATCGTTCTCCTTCTCGAACGGCTCCGTCCCGTGCTTGGGGCAGCGCGGCACGTTCCCGCTCAGGTCCAGCTCGGCACCGCAGAGGGGACAAACCTTCTTGCCCTCCGCCCCGGTCTTCACCATCTCGTCCTCCGTCTTCACACCGTACTTCTCCACTTGCTTCTCCTTTTCGCTAGTGTGCTTGTGCCCACGTGTCCCCCGTCCCGATGTCGATGCGCAACGGCACATCCAGCTCCCGGAAGTTCAATCCCAGGCGCTCAGGGAGGTCGTGGAATGGGTGCTCCATGATCGCGCGGAGCGGTTTCTCAATCTCTGCCTCGATGCCCTTCTCGGTGGGGTACTCCGCCAGCACCTCATCGTGGATCTGGAGGATCTGCTCGTACCCCAACTCGCGCAGCCTGTCTGCATGCTCATTCTCATAGCCGTCGATGCCCTCGATGAACATCTGCGCCAGGCGCACCACCGCTGCGGCGGTGCCCTGCACACGAAGGTTGACAGACTGCCTCAGCGCCCGGGCGGCCCAGGGGCCGGGGCGCTTCTGCACGTAGCGACCACTCTTGGTCCAGTAGCCCCCCTTCCAGTCAGACTGAGCTTCTGGGAGGTGCCTGATGTAGCCCAGCAGGTTGGACACCTGCCCACGGGCCACCACGTCATCGTGTGTGTCGAAGATGAAGTCCCGCAGACCTGGGTACTGGTCGAAGAGCTCCTCCTTCGTGTCGGCCGCTTCCTGCTTCGTGACGCCCAACTGCTCAGCGAGGGCAGCATCGCCTTCCCCGTAGGTCACGGCGAAGCCAACACCCTTGGCGTTGCGCCTGTAGCGCAGAAGCTGGGTGACCTCCTCCGGCCACTGGTCGTGGGGGACGTCAGCTGCTTCGAGACGCCCGGCCTCCTTCTTTGCAGCCACGATGTCCTCGTAGGGGACGCCGTACGTGATGGCCGCGTTGCCCATGTGCACGTCCCACCCCTTGTGGATCACCTCCTGCATCCTGACGTCACCAGAGAGGTGGGCCAGCAGGTACATTTCCAGCTGCTTGTAGTCCGCTGCCATAAGGCGATGACCATCTCTCGCGATGAAGGCGTCTCGGATGCGGTAGATGTCATCTTCCGGGTTGGGGATGTTGGTGAGATTCGGCGACACAGAAGAGAGCCGCGTCGTCACCGTTCCGTGCTGCTTGATGTTCGTGTAGATCCGGTCCTCCCGCCCAACGTGCTTCAACAGCCCGTCCACGTAGGTGCCCTTGATCTTCGCGATGCCTCGGTGCTTCATCAGCACCTGGGCCAACGGCTTGCCCTGCGCGGCGTACAGCTTGAGGGTGTCCTCATCACAGGAGGGTTGCCTGTTCCCGCTCTCTCCGCCCTTCGTCCACTTGATGGGATCCCACCCAAGCTCCCCGAAGAACAAGTCGCGCAGTTGCTTGGGGGAATTGAGGTTGATCTCGCGGCCGGCGGCCCGAGCGAACTCCCGAGCCACCTTGTCCAACTCCTGCTGCATGGGGCCCCGGAGGTCCTCCAGGTAGCTTGGGGCGACCCTTACACCACGACGAGCCATGATGTGCAGCATCTTCGTGTAGGGGACCTCTACCTTGAGGTACAGGTCCAGTAGGGATAGGCCCGTGTCCGTCTCGACATCCCGCAGCTTGAGCATGAGGTTGTCGTGGACGGCCTGGGTGCCCCAAGCATCCTTGGAGGCGTAGTCGATGGCGCTGGCAAAGTCCTCCCGCATGAGGCGGGCGAAGGCGTCGGGGACAGATTCTCCCCTTTGCTTCTTCACGACTGTTGAGAGCTCATCCATGTTGAGCTTGAGGTGGTCCCAGGCCGTTTCCTTCAGGCCATGCCGACCTCTGCGGTTCTCATCCCAAAGCCAGTCCATGATGAGGGTGCAGTGCACAGGACCGGCCGGGACAGGAACTCCCATGTTCTCCAGCATCGACAAGTCAAAGGGGGCGTTGGTGAAGTCCCACTCGATGCGTGGGTCGTCAATCAGCTCCCCCTTCAACACCTTCAGCATTTCTGGCGAGCAGGCGTAGCGAACACCGGGGTGGGGGCAGATGGACCACATGACAACAAGGTCCTTCTGCCGATCCACCCCGGTGGTCTCCGTGTCCACTGCGGCCCGCCGGTGAGCCCGAACTTCCCGCGCGACTTGCTCCATTCGGATTGGGTCGTCGATGTACTCGGTCTCGGGCAGTTGATACCACATGGGTCACGGCCTCCCCTAGAAGAGGAGCTCCTCCTCATCGGCGCCTTCCGGCTCCTCAGCATCATCGTTGCGGCGGTAGTCCACCGCCTCCTCCGACCCGAAGGGGTTCTTGCCCAGGTTGAAGACCTTCATCTGCTTGCGGATGGGGTCGCCCTTGAACACCCGGTGCAGGATGTTGCCCTTGGGGAACATCTCCATCAGGTCCTCGGGGATGGGCTCCTGGCGCACGGTGCCGAAGTCCAGCTTGGGGAACTCGTCGCTGGTCTTGCGCACCTGGAAGCTCACGTCGAACAGCCCCAGGGGCTGCGGGTTCTTGCAACCCTCGCACTCGTAGATCGGCCGGGGCAGCATGGACTTGCCGCAGTTCCGGCACTTGCAGGGCTGAGACACCATGTCGTAGATGGCATCGTCGGTCATGGTGTTGCCAGCAGATGGCGTCAGGTCGAGGATCTTGTGTGAGCAGTTGGGGCACATGTAGATCATCTCGACGAGATTGTCCCCGCACTTGGCGCAGGTGTGAGCCAGATCACCCACGAAGTTGCTGAGCGCCCCGAAGTGGCCAGTCCCGAGGGACCAGTGGATGTACTTCCCGAACACCTTCTCCGCGCGGGCCTGGCAGTGCTCGCAGCCCCGCCCGATGCACGGGACCCGCCGCATGATGGGATCGCCCTGCTTGTGCCACTTGTTGCCTTTCTTGTAGGTGACCACCCGCCCCGTCTCCCGGTCGGTGACCTCAACGAGGTGGTAGTCGGCCAGGTGGACCCCGGTGAACGCGGCCAGCGGCCGCAGCGAGATGTCGCTCACGGCCCTGTCGCCCTTCTCGCCATCCCCCTCGGCGATGTCCAGCTCGTAGCAGCCCACGCAGTTGCCAAAGCTCTTGCGCACACCGCGGTCGTCCTCCACCCACTCCCTGGAGCAGACGCTCCCCTGGTTGTTGCGGGTCTTCGAGAAGTGCTCCATGTACTCGAAGTAGGGCGTGTCTGCCCCGTTGAACCCGGTGTGTTTCTCGGGCCAGAGGTGCACCCAGCTCCACTTCGTGCTGGGCGTCCAGCGGGCACCGTAGCGCAGTCCCAGCAAGGGCTTGCCACCGCCGCTGGCCTTGTTGCGCGTCTTCACCTTTCCCCTCATCCGTTGATTCAGATCTGTGTAGTCATCCATTCGCTTCTCCATCTCCCGTAGTTGAGTGCATTTTCTACCACCAGTTGCAGCGCCTTTTTTGGCAGGTCGTCAGGCTGACACCCGTCCTCCAGTGCCCGGGGGTACCGGCTGACATAGACGTCGTGCCCAGGGGAGAGCTGCTTCCCCATCTTCGCTGTTGCGGCCCGAGCATCTTCCGTGTTGTCCAGGAAGATGTTCACGGCCACGTTGTACCTGTCCAGTAGGGCCAGGTGGTGCCTCGTGAGGAAGACACCCAGAGAGGCCACCGTGTGCCGGTAGCCGTTCTGGAGCATCCAGAGACACGCCTTGAACCCCTCCACGATGTTCAGCCTCTTGACATCTCCGGCCCGCAGGTCGGCGATGACGTTGTGCATGTTCCAGAGGAACTGCCCGCGGATGAAGTAGTACCCCCCGTAGGCCTTATCGTTGAACTCACACAGCTGCTTCGCCATGTAGATCTTGTACTTCGGCAGCGAGCCATCCAGCGTCCTTCCGGATATACCTACCAACCGCCCGTGATGGTCCCGGATGGGGTAAGTGATCCGACCGTGTAGCGTGTCGAAGCCAATGTCATAGGCTCGGAGCAGGTCCATATTGAACCCGTCTTCTAGCAAGGAGGTGGGGCACCTGTCGAACACGCCCAGCAGGGCTTCGTGCAGCAGGAATGGCTCCCTCTCCCCCTTCTTTTTCTTCTTCCTCCAGGCACCATCCAGCTCGCCCTCGACACGGCGCATGACCGCGTCGATGACCACCCGAGGGGTGCGCAGCTTCTTCATCAGGGAGAACAGCCCCCCACGCTCCTGACAGGAGAAGCAGATGAACATTCCGGTCTGCGTGTTGATGTGGAATGCTCCCGTCGATGCCTCATCGTGAAAGGGGCACGGTCCTGTGATCTCATCGTCGCTGGAGCGCCGCCACCACCGAAGGTGCTTGGTGGCCAGCTCCTCTACGACATCCTGAACATCACTCACTGGACCCCTCTTCCGCGGCTGCTGCATCTGCGAAGCGTTCCTGACGCAAGCGGACCTGCTCTGCCTCATCCACAGCACCACGACGGCGCCTGGGATTCCTCCCGGCAGGGCCGCCACGACCCCGCCCCATCTGGTTCACAATAGCTGCGGCTTCTTCGTCGATGCTCTTGGCAACCATCTCCGCCTCGGCCTTGATGAGGGCCTTGACACGGCTCTGGCTTCGGTAGACCTGAGCCAGCTTGAAGTACTCCGCAGGCATGGCGTCGAGCAAGATGCCCGCGAGGTTGAACTCGCGGGCCGCAGGAACGATGAGTGCAAGCTGCGCATCGTCCCTCTCCTCCTGCAAGATCTTGATGACCCGGATGGCCAAGGTGCAGTCCTGGCCAAATGCGTCGCTGTAAGCAATCTCGGCCACGTTGCTGCCAAGAGATTCCTCTCCCTTCCTGTTGGCCTGGGTGGTTGCGACCACGGGCACCTCGCACTTCCCCCCAATCTTCTTGAGGGTTCGCGAGATGCCCGTGACCCGCTCCCACAAGGCCCTCTGCGACTTGTTTCCCGAGGCCTCCTCCATCAAGTAAGCCGCGTCCACGAAGATGATGTCAGGCTCAAACTCGTCAGCCTTGGCCAACAAGAAGTCCACGTCGTCTGAGACCGAGTCCCAGCCGGAGGTGATGAGCATCCCCATGTCGTGTCCACGAGATACCAGGCGGGCCTCGTCCTCTTTCAGATGCGTCATCAGCCCCAAGAAGAAGGACTCGTCCACATCGGAGAGCTGACCTGAGCGCATGGCGCCGTAGTTGACCTGTGCCATCCTGGCGTTGATGCGGTCCTGTACTTGTGAGGGCGTCATCTCCTTGGTGAAGATGAGCACCTTGCAGTGGTGCCGGTAGAAGCACTCTGTTGCCATATCCACCAAGATCCACGTCTTCATCGACTTCGGCCGCCCGTAGATGATGATCAGATCTTCGGGGTTCATGCCGCGCGTCTGCTCGTTGAAGGGGTGGTCCTGCCTTCCCGTGCTGGCGAGGATCTTCGGTGAGCCGTCGTTGTTGTGGTAGCCCCACCCCTGAGGGAAAGGGATCCCAGGAAGCGAAGTTGAGTTCTTGGCCTCCATGTAACGCTCGACCGCCTCGATGGCGTGCTCGGAGAGGATGACGTCCCTACCCTTCCTCGCCCGAAGGCGAAGCACGCGGAGGTCGTGGATGAGTGTCTCCACGGCCAGCTCCGGGTTGGACAGCTCGTCCAAGCCCTCCTGGAACATCTCCACAGCTGTGATAGCACTGCGCCCCAGCCACCTGTTCATGAGGTCGCGGCACATGGCCTCCGGGGTAATCCTTCGGACGGGGGCTTCAGGCATCTCCGTCCGAGGGAATACCTCGTAGAACATCTCCCAGGTCGGGACGAGATTTCTCGTGTCGTCCCCCCTGTAGTACCGGCTGATCCAGTTGAAGATAGCTCGGGCCTCCGAGGAGGTGAACATCTCCTCCCGGAGGCCGAACTGAACCACTGGTTTGAACTCCCCTGTCTCGATCACCAGAGAAAGGAAGAGCAGCTCTGGGTTATACCCGCTCACGGCCGCTCTCAGGCAGCCTGCATCGTGTACTGGCCCGCCAGCCCCTCGAGGTCGTACCTCTTGTTCATGTCCCCGATGGTGTTCTGAGCCGCCCGGGCGATGGCGTTCATCACGCCGAAGCGGGTCTTGTGGGGCTCCTCCTGGAAGGCAGCGATGGCATCGTCCACGAACTTCTGGGGCGCCTTGACGCTGCCCAGGAAGTCACGGAGCTCCGCGTCAGGCTTCTCCACGGCAACATCCTTGAGCGCCTGAACGTGGTTCATATTGTTGCGCCACACGCCACCCAGCTTGCGGAAGGCGTCGCGCAGCAGCTTGTCGATGTCGGGGTCGGAGATCTCCCGGTGGATCCGGTAGAGCACCTTACCACCGTCGGTCATCTGGATGGCGCCGTTGAGGCACAGCAGCCGGTAGGTGAACGAGCAGATGCTCAGCGCGGAGAAGCCAACCTCCGAGTTGCGCAGGTGCCAGCCGTACCACATGTAGTCGCCGTCCGGGAGCTGCCCCTCGGCCTGGGCCGCGTTGTAGAGGTAGTTGTTCTCCTCCGTCAGCTCGCCCAGCTTCACCATCTCGCTGACCACGGAGTAGTGGCTGCTCCGGTCGTCCAGGAAGTCGCCGCCGAGGTGGTCCTGCATGAAGCGCATGTCAGCGGTGAAGCCGCCGAAGTTGCGCTGGAGGCGGTCAAAGATCCTCTCATCGTCGATGGACGCGAACTTGGGGGAGACGAAGCCGCGGATGTACCCGTCGAAGTCGTCCACACCGGAGTCCTGGCCGTAGCTGGAGCCCCGCACCTTGAAGCGGATGTTGCGCCCCTTGAAGCGGCGGATCAGCTCATCTTCCATGTCCTCGGGGCTGACGAACCGGGGGTCGAACCACTTCTCCCAGTTCACGCCCAGGGCGGAGCCGAGCTGGCGCTCAGCCCACTTGGTGACCGTGAGCTCCCCCATCTTGGGGACCTCCAGCACCACGCCGTCGTACTTGCTCCTGTCGTGGGGAACCACCTTGATGTCAGCCATGTCCAGGGTGACATCCGAGAGCTTGCGCTCGTGGTCCTTGGCCACCCTCTCACGCACATCCTCAAAGCTGAGGAGGGTCCTCTGCCGAGCCAGCAAGTCCTCGGGGTTCTGCGTCGTCTGCGTCTCCATCTTCTTCCTTCTCCTTGTCGTTGTCCTCGGTGTCGGGGAACAGTTGATGAACCATGTCATTTTCGAGAGAGTCGACGAACTTCTCCAACAACAGCTTGGACTCGTCGCTCATCAACACCTGACCCACACGGGAGCACTTCCCGTGTGTCGCATCCGTGGCGCTTTCAATAAGCGCGAAGGACGCGGTAGGAAGGGAGGAGGGGTCTGACAGACGGCTCAGGGAGAGCTCCATCAGCTGCACAGCGTCAAACACTGGCATTCCACCTGCTCGCTTCATCTTCTTCGCTCCACCTCGGTGTCGGCTCGCTGGAAATCATCCAGATCCTTGAGCACCTTCCTCGTGTATGAGGCACCGAACTTGTAAGCCCTATCTGATGCGATCTCCGCTGCGCGTGCAAGAACTTCTTCGCTCTGCTCGCAGGAAATCTCAACGCTGCACGTGGACTCGACGGTCATCCCCGAGCCCTCCAGCATGATCCAATGTTTGAAGCCATGCTGCATCATCACGCGTGCGTCACCGTCGGGGAGATCCTCGACGTGGACGCGAAACGACTCCTCCTTGACCTTCTCGACATGGTTCGTCTCGTGGTCACGGGCCTGCGCCCGAACATGCCCGGAGCCGCTGGCGGGGCGCCGGGGAGCTCGCCTACTCACTGCGCGGCACCTTCAGCTCGATGGGCTTGGGGTCACCCGTGTCGCCGTAGAGAGACTCCTTGACGATGCGGGCCGCCTTGACCACTTCCTCCGGGATCTCCCCGATGCGGCGGAGGCGGTCCACCTCAGCACCATTCACGTCCCAGATCACACGGGACTTCAGGAAGAGCTTGCTCACGTTGTTGGGCACCCTGGTGGCGAACACGTCCCCATCCCAGGTGATCTTCTCCCTCTTGCTGAAACCGATGAGGCCCACGCGGTGGCGCTTCTTGTTGCTCTCGGTCAGCTCCTTTCCTACAGCAGCCTTGGCCTCAGACAAGGCCGTGTTGCGGTCTGCGATCAGCATGCTGAGCTCTTCAAAGAACTCAGGGTGTCGGTCAACGAACTCTCTCAGCTCGTCTTCGGCCTCCGTGAATCGGTCCACGGCGTCTTGCGCTCTGCTCATTTCATCTCCGCGGTGAAGACGTCCTCCTTCTTGAAAGGACGTGTGGGTGGCTTCTCCCCGTAGTAGGCCTTCCGCAGGTGGTCAGTGATATAGGTCAACCTCTGCCAGGCTATCCGGGTCTTCCACCAGTGGCTGCCCTCAGACCTGTCAGGCAGCCGGCTCAGGAAGGCCGGGTTGAACATGGGGATGAAGGTGTAGGGAATCGGGTCGCCTGTGCGTCCCGGGATCGTGCACTGCATCACCTCTCCGACCATCTTGGTCATGGTGATGCTTCTCAGTCCTGTCAGCTCAGCCACAACGGGCTTGCCCATCCCCACGATGACCAGGGGGTCAACCGTGTAGATGATTTCATTTAGCAGGGCCCGGCAGTTCCGGCGCTCCTCCGCGTTCGGGTCGCGGTTCTCTCTCTTTATTCCCCCACGCCACTGGTCCGTCACCTCGACGTAGGGGCGACAGGCAATGAGGTTGTGACTGTAGATCTCTGCCCGGGCCAGGCCGGCGTCACGAAGAAACTCGTCCCGCACGACTCCCGTCTCCGCGGAGAAGGGGATGCCCGATTTGTCTTCAGCTTCCCCGGGAGCTATCCCGATCACCAAGATATCCGCAGAGGGATTCCCAGTTCCAAAAACGATGTGGGTCCGCCCATCACAGACGTTTGGGGTCTGGTCCTTGCAGGCGTTCTCACATTTCCGACAATTCCTCCACTTGAAATACAGATCCTCCAGGTGCTGATTTGGGTCACGTTCCATCCACACCCTGCCTTGCTTTGATGACGGAGAACTCGTACGGGCCGCCCTTCTCCGGGGGCCAACGAGAGAGCTGCTGCTTGAGCTTGAGGCACATGCGGTGGAACTCTCTCACGGCCCTGTCGTGGTAGAAAAGGACGATCAGCGGAGGCTTCCCTTCCAGGATGCGCTGGCCCCGCCCCATCCCCTGCTGGAGAGCGTTGATGCCCCCCTCTGGGTGGCGGCTCCCGAAAGGAGTCAGCCACACAATCATGTCGATGGAAGGCTCGTCGATGGCTTCCAGAACCAGCTGGTGGGTGCCGAAGATGAGCTGCTTGTTCTTCAGTACGTCCCACCTCTTCTTCTCCGACTCCCGGCCGGTGCACAGGCCGGACACCTCGGGGAACTTCTCCTGCATCAGCTTGAGCTGGTCCACGCTGTGGCTCAGGGCCAGGATCTTCCGGCCGGCGGCAACAGCATCTCGCAAGTCCTGTGCTTGGAACTCGTTGCGGTCGTCGCGCGACCCCATGTAGGTGCGGAGCTTGGAGATGTTGACTCGGCCCAGCTTATCAGTCACCTGCTCCCAGACGTCGGGGTGCCTGTCTATGGTGAAGGGGGTCTCCCGAAAGTAGATCCGGGTGGGAGCCTCTTGGAGCAGGTACGTGTAGTAGGGGCGGCCGATGTGGTACAGGTAGATCGGCTGGAGCCCATCCTCCCGACTCAGCGTGGCGCTGAGCCCGTTGCGCTTCCCAGGGAACATGTCCGCAGTCACGCAGTATGTGTCAGCAGCCAGGTGGTGGATTTCATCCCACCAGACGGTGCCGAAGTGGCGCCGCATTTCCTTCGTGATGGCATCCGGGTAGAGTGCCATGGTCTTGAGCATGGCGATGGTGACTGGACGCTTCCAGTCCCAGGTCTCCGGCTTCCCCCGGATGAGCCCCACCTCTCCGTCGAAGGACAGGAACTGGTTAATCCTGTCCAGCCACTGCTTGAGGATCGTCGTGGTGTGCACGATGACCAGGGCAGGGGTCTTACTGTGTGCAATGCACTTACATGCAACTACAGTTTTTCCCTTCCCGCACGCCAGGTTCAGGAGCCCCCTCTGGCCTGCTGCTTGCCACTGGGCGAACGCCTGAGTCTGGTAGTCCTTGTCCGGCTCCTTGAAGTCCAGGATCACGTTGTCCCTGATGTCCACGTAGGGAAAATCCCGCGCGCGGATGTCCACCACCTCGATGCCCATGTCCTCCAACCTCTCTGGGGAGAGGAAATTCTGGGGGACCACCAGATGATCCGGGGCATCCTTCCATAGAGGAAGGTCTCCCACCTCTCCGTTGATAATGATGGGAAAGAGTAGACTCTCCTTGATCAGCAACGTGTTGACCTTGCTTCGCGGCAAGAACAGCTGACTGCCCAGATAGGCTTTGTCAGGGTGCCTCACCACGAAGCGCAGGTCAGAACCTGAAGCGACAGAAGAACCGGTATCCCTCATACATCCCTCCACGACAGGCGCCGGTCGCCACGTCCTTGTAGAACCTCTCGAACGGGGACTCACCTTCCTGCATGTCGGCCGCCTCCGTCTCAGAAAACTCCACGCCTCGATCTTCCTTCCTCGCGGGGGAGTAGGCGCTTCCTCTCCCACCCCCCTGGGACTTGCCCAACACCTCATCGCCGCACTCTTGGAACCAATCGCACTTGCGGCAGTGGTAGTCCGTTTCCTCGAAGTGCCTGGACCGACCGTAACAGTTGGGTCGGTCCTTCGTGGAGGGCCGGACGGGTACTCGTCTGCTCTTGAACAAAAGCTCTCTCCTTTCAATGAGTTAATCCGGGTACTAGCCTATAGAGTAACCACCTTATAGCGTCGTTCTGTCATTTTTGCCGCCTTGACACTCCTTCTCCCAGGCGGATATTATTGACCCCACTAACCGGAGACCAGGCATGAAGTACAGCTCAGTTGACTTCTACGACGACCCCAGCGCGGGCACTCTCCGGGCGAGGGTCCCAGATCTGAACGCTCTGCCTGAGTTCATCAAGACCGCCGAGCGCCTGGAGCCAAGGCAGCTGGCCGGTCTCCCCGACGACGTGTTCGCCCTCGTCATGCTGGATGGTGGAGAGAAGTTCAGGAAGTTCGCCTGCGTGGACGCAGGTAATACGGCCCTCTCCGTGATGTACTTCATGGAGAACCGGGACGCCCTCCCGGCCGAGGCGCAGAAGACCGCGGCAGCCAATCTCCTCGAGGCGTGCTCCTGGTACGACCTGGCTCCCCCAGAGGAGCTGGAGAAGATCGCCATCGTAGGCGCCGCGATGGCGGCCCTAACCGGCGGCATGGCCATCTCGGAGGGGAGTTCTAGCCTCA
Source organism: uncultured bacterium (assembly GCA_937910695.1). GTDB lineage: Bacteria > Krumholzibacteriota > Krumholzibacteriia > LZORAL124-64-63 > LZORAL124-64-63 > CALEMW01. The sequence goes on along the minus strand of CALEMW010000041.1, from coordinate 40,180 downwards.
AGGAAGCCAAGGACAAGCTCAACCAGAAGATGAACGCCTACCCCGGCCAGCAGCCCATATCGAAGACGGCCAGCGTCCTTCGCCCCCATGTGGACGTGACCGGGCAGCCTCCGGCCCCGCGCCCCCAGGCCCCCCTCCCTATCGAGAGGTATGCTCTCGTCAAGGAGGGCCAGGCGATGTACCCCATCGACACCCCTGAGCAGGTGGACGCCGCCCTGCGCTACTTCATGGACATCGAGAAACGGGCCTGCTTCGATCCCTTCGACCGCCGGATGTACTGCATCAAGGTAGCCTCCGCGGCCGACGCGATGGGCCTTCCTGTCCCCGACATGATGCGCGACTACGCCGCCCCGGGGTACGCCCCGGCAGGCAGGGTCAAGGTGGCCGTGCTCAGCCGGCTTCCCTACTTCACGGAGGAGGACCGCGAGACCGCGGCCCTGCTGGACATGGTTGAGAAGTACGCCGGAGTGAAGCCCGAGTACTTCGCAGCCGCCCTGGAGCGGTTCGACAGGGACCACGATCTCCACTTCGAGTGGGACAGCAAGATCCCTGACCCGTGTGCATCTACCTTCGGCATCGTCAAGAAGGCCGAGTGGTCCAGCACGGTGAAGGACAAGACGATCACCGCCGCGCAGTTGTCTGCTGCGGCACAAGATAAGGCCGGCTTGGCCAAGGTCCTGGGCAAGGACATCGCAGAAGGACTCGCGGAGAGCCCGCAGGAGACGTTCGACTCCCTGCCGACGCCGCACAAACAGATCATCATGAACAGGGCAGGAGTGTGACATGAGCAAGAATGACAGCAAGTCGTATGGATCGCAGGTCCCTCGGATCCCTCACCTCTCCAAGCCCGGCAGCGAGATCGCCGATCTGCGCGAGGACGTGGACAAGGGCTTCATCAACGCCGAGGCCCGTCTGAACTTCCCCGAGCTGGACTGGCTGGACGGGAACCTGCTGGTGGCCGGCGGGGACATCGTCCTCAAGGGCCGCAACCTGCTCCAGGGCAAGACCTGCGACAGCGTCGCGGTGCAGAAGGCCGGCGCCGGCAAGATCACCCTGACTGTGCTCACGCCCGGTGACACGGGGCTCTCCGTGGTCGTGACGACCGGTGTCGGCGAGCTCGTGGCGATCAGCGGCAAGGTGTTGACCCTCACCGTGATCGTGGGGGTCTCGACCGCCAACAGCATCACGACCCTGATCAACACGCTGGGCGAGGACACCTACGGCAAGATCTTCGCCGTGGAGACCACCCCCGGCGCCTTCGACGCGGCCATTTCCTCCACCAAGTTCGCCGGCGGCGGGGGCGAGTACGACGGCTTCGCGATCAAGGTCGCGGGCGTGGCGTGCCTGCCCAAGCACCAGGCCAGCCCCTGGACCGACACCCAGGTCGACGTGACCGTCCCGGCCCTGGCCGGCAAGGCCGCTGACGACTCCCTGGCCATCGAGCTGGTCTGCGACGGTGTCCAGTGCAAGGCTCTCACGGTCGACGGTGGTGGCGGCAGCACGGCCACGGCGGCCATCGCAGCCATGGACGCGGCTTACAAGGCTGCGGACACCGGGATCAAGAAGCGCACCAGCTGGCCCGAGCTGGACTTCATCGACGGCGGCGCCTTCGCGGCCGCCGGCGGGACGGTCATCCTCAAGGGCCGTAACTTCCTGGGCTCCAAGGCCTTCGACTCCCTGGTGCTGAACACCGGCACCACCTCCGAGCTGACCTTCTACATGATGAAGCCCGGGGACAGCGAGTACACCCTGGAGATCCTGGACACGGGCGCCCTGTCGGTCGCGCTGGCCACCAAGAAGGTGACCATCAACATCAACGCGGGCGCCACCACCGCCGCGGAGATCGCCACGGAGTTCAACAAGGCCGGAGGCACCATGAAGGGTGTCATGCGCTGCGTGGACGACGAGGTGGCTGGCGCTGGCACCCCGGCGGCGGCTGCTGAGGCCCCGCTGATTGGCGGCACCGGCAACTACGCCGAGGAGGCTGTCACGGTTGGCGGCGTGGACTGTCTCCCCCTGCACGCCACGGGCACGGCCCCGGCGGCGACCTGGGCGGACACCCAGATCAGCGTCACGGTCCCGGCCCTGACCGGTTCGGGCATGGCCGCCAGCGACATCGCGGGGGTGGTGGTCAAAGCCAGCAACCTCCACTCGCAGCAGCTCGCGGTCGTCCTGACGTAGTCCACAGCCCGTGAGTAAGCATGAGGAGCAGCTTACACGGGCCCTAAAGGGCCCGGAAAAACCGGCTCGCCAGGGCGGTGATGCTACACCTTCGCCCGTCACCGCGAAGAACCTCTTCACCCACCATGATGCCCACCCCCTCGTCCTTGGTGCGGTTCTGCTCTCCAAGTACGGGCCGAACTACTTTGCCTGGACGCCAGAGACGCTTTGGGAGCACATCCACAAAGATTTCGCGCCGTCACTCCCCCACCACACCCGCGCGAAGATCCAAGCGATCCGAACGGCGCACATCACCGACTGGGTCTGGACGAAGTGGGAGGTCTTCTGTCCTGTGGTGCAGGCGCTCAACAATAACATCCCCGACTTCAAGGTGCTGCGGAAGCCCACCATCCCCCAGCTCATGGTTGCAGTAGACATGCTGGAGCACGTCCGACAAGACGTTGAGTACAGCCAAGAAGTGCAGGACTTCATCGCGGCGTCACTGTTTGACCGGGGGGTGATGTACGCGCCCCCGCCTCTTGAGTTCAGCCAGGACGAGTTGAATGAGCTGATCAGGTTGCAGGAGGTCGAGTCCTCTGTGAGTGCCGTGAAGGACCGGTATAACAGCCTGCTGAGCACGAGTATGGAGGATGTACCCCTGGAAGAAACAGCAGTTGACACACAGGTCGCACGCCTTGTGGTTGCGCGAGACTACCTGCGGATGAGAAGATTCCAGCTGAAGATCCAGTTGGAGGCTGCTCTGTGAACCTCGTACAAGCACATGCTTTCGCCGAAGAGCTCGAAAGGATCAAGGAGGCTGGGCTGCTCTCCAGTGCGGGAAGGTGGATTACTAGCCCTGCGTCGAGTGGCTTGGCGCGGGCGGGGATCGGCGCGGGCGTGGGTGCCGCCGGTGGTGCTGCCGCAGACTCCGATAACCGTCTGCGTGGAGCCTTGGTGGGCGCAGCCGGTGGGGCCGCCCTGGGTGGTGCTGCACCACTCGCATCCAAGGCAGGGAGGAAGGCATTTGCTGGGTGGGGTAGGCGTACCGCGGGCAACCAGTGGCACGGCCTCACTGGGCGTGGCCGTGTGCGCCTGGGCCCAGGCGCCAGCAAGGCGGACGTCTCGCGTCTCGCCACTGCGGAAAGGGCTGGTGTGACCAGCATCCCGGGCTTCGCCAAAGGCCTGGTGACCAAGCCGAAGGAGACCCTCAAAGCTGCCTGGAACTCTTCATCTACGAAGGAGAAGGTGTTGAACGCCGGGCTGGTCGCGCCCATGGCGATCCCCAATATCATGGATCGCTCAACGCGTGAGGGCACTGCCGAGAAGGCGGGGGGAACCCTGGGGGACACGGCGGCGTTCATGTTGGCCACGCGGATGCCCTTGGTGGGGGGCATGTTGGCCGCCACCGCAGGGGGCCGGGTCGGGAGTCTGCTCGGGCGGGGAGTAGACAAGTTGCGCGGGCATACCCCCCCGAAGGGGGCCGCATCCCTTCCGCCGAGGCAAGTGCAGGCGGCCCGCATGGCCACGGGGGCGGCCATGAGTCACGGCGCCGTGGCTCCTAACATGGTGCCGCGCCTCCTGCGTCCGCAGGAGACCCAATGAACCAGGGTGGCATGCCATCATCCCGCTTCGCCAAGACGCGTGGACGAGCAGGGACGTATTCCACCGGGTTGCAGTACCCAAGCCCTTTCTTCGACATCAGCCAGAACTACCTGCCCACCACTGTCAAAGACATGTTCAAGTGGTGCCGGTACTTCTTCATGGTGCACCCCCTGATCAACTCTGTGGTGTTCAAGATGTCGCAGTATCCACTGCGCAGCATCGTGTTCCACACGGATGATGACGGGAAGAAGAAGACCTGGAAGAATTTCCTGGAAGTACAGCTCCAGTACAGGCAATTCCAGGAGGAGATTGGCCTGGACTTCTTCACCTACGGCAATGGCTTGGTGAGCCTGTTCTATCCGTTTATCAAGATGCTGACGTGCAAGGAGTGCAAGCACTCCCTCCCGGCCAAGGATTCCAAGTACTACTTCCGCGGGATGTCCTTCTACTTCGAGTGCCCAAAATGCCACTCCCACGGAGAGGCTGAGGTGTCCGATCAGTACATCCGGTCCCCGCGTGGGATCCGCCTCCTCAGGTGGAACCCGGAGGACATCGACATCCAGTACTCCGATGTCACGGGACGCACCACCTACTTCTACAGAATGCCTCGACAGCTGCGGAACGACATCACGATGGGCAAGAAGCACGTCATCGAGGAGGTCCCCCAGCTGTTCATCGACGCCTTGAGGAAGAAGAGGGCCATCGTCTTCTCCCCGGACAACTTGTTCCACTTCAAGCGCCCTACCCTGGCTGGCAAGGACCGCGGCTGGGGCATGCCCCTGGTGCTCCCCGTCCTGAAGGATGTGTTCTACCTCCAGGTGTTGAAGAAAGCACAGGAGAGCATCGCCCTGGAGCACATCGTGCCCCTGCGCATGATGTTCCCGCAGTCCGGCTCGGGCCTGGCCGATGCGTACAACTCGGTCAACTTCACCAAGTGGCACGCCATGATCTCCGGCGAGATCAAACGCTGGCGCATGGACAACAACTACATGCCCGTGGTGCCCTTCCCTGTGGGATCCCAGTCCATCGGGGGGGACGGTCGTGCCCTGCTGCTGGGACAGGAAGTGCGCATCTGGAGTGAGCAGATCCTCTCGGGCATGGGTGTGCCCCAGGAACTGATTTTTGGGGGCATGAGCTACTCCGGCTCCAACGTGTCTCTCCGCATGCTGGAGAACGTCTTCCAGGGCTACATGCAGGACCACCAGCGCCTCTTGGACTGGGTCGTGCGCTCCGTGTCGGCTTACATGGACTGGCCCAGCATCACGACGAGCTTCCAGCCGTTCAAGATGGCTGACGACCTCCAGCGCCAGGCCTACTACTTCCAGCTCTCCCAGGCTGGGAAGATCTCCGACAGCACTTTGCTGGCGTTCGCGGACATCGACGCCCGGGAGGAGGACAAGGTCATCCAGAAGGAGACCGACGGCCGCGCCGACGCTCTGCGCAAGGCGCGCGTGAGCCAGGCCGAGATCGAGGGAGAGGCCCAGGCAATCTCGATGCGATACCAGGTCAAGGCCCAGATGGAGGCCCAGCAGATGCAGATGGCCGGCCAGCCCGCCCCAGGGGAGCCTGGTGCTGAGGCCGAGGGGGTTGGCACCCAGGGCAACGCCGCGCCTGTCTCAGAGGCACAGGCCATGCAGGGGCCGCCCCAAGGGCCACCACCCCAGCCACAACAGGCTCCGGGGGCCATGCAGTCCATGTCCTCGCCGCTGAACCTCGGGCTCCAGCAGCCGGCTCCAACCTCCCCTGAGGACGCGGGGGCAGTCAACCTGGACCTCATGGCTCAAGCCCAGCAGCTCGCCAGCTACCTATCACAGCTTGACCCCCAGAGCCGCGACACGGCTCTGCTCAACATCAGGCAGCAGAACAGGGAGCTGTACCAGCTCGTTCTGGGTTTGATGGTGAGCACCCTTGGTGGCGATAGTAAAAATTCCGCGGGGCTGCCACTACCTGAGCAGCGGCCACCGCGGAGAGGACCTGAGTCAGCAGCGATCTAATCACCAGCGTATGGGCCGGTTCCTAGAATCCTCGCTGCCACCATGTAGTCCTCCTCAACTCCTGAGAAACCCTCTTCTGCGCACTCCGTGCAGACGTACACCGTGGGGCCGTCGGCCTCGAAGGCCATCTCCCTATCCCTGCCCTGGTACAGGTGGCCCAGCTCGAAGGCGTAGACCGTTTCTTCTCCTGTCAGTCGGCAGTCGCAGTACGGGCACACCTTGTTCCCGTCTGCGTCGGTGTCCGGGAAGCCCTCCTCCACACAGTGTGTGTGGAAGAACAGGGACTCCTCCCCGTCATCGAACAACTCCTCCCCGAACTCCCAGCCGTCCCCTGAACGGGTGAAGCTGCCCACGTTCAGGCAGATGGCTGGGACTCGCGTCTCAACGACGCCCTCACAGATGCGGCAGAAGACGTTACTCACGCTGTCTCCGCACCCGATCCCGCAGCTCCTCGTTGGCCTCCTCCGTGAGCCCGAGAAGGGACCACAAGCAGCCCACAAGGAATGGGATCCAGAACATCTTCTTCTTACTCATCGGCGTCCTCCGACGACCCCCCGTCGTCCTGCTGCTCCTGCTCGTCCGTGTCCTCCGACTCGGTGTCCCCCCACGTGTCAGGGGAAAGGGTCTCAATAACGTCGTCCTCATGTGTCGGATTTTTGGTCATGGTGTCTCCTTTGGTTTCCATGTACCCCCCTTATTCCAATATGCGGCGGCAACTTCCTTCTTGTCTTCTCTGGCCCTTTCGTATTTGTAGGTAGTTCTGGTAGTCTAACGAGCAGGAGGATCAAACAAGATGGCGCGTCTCCAGCCCCGAGAGAGCTTCGATGCTCTCAAAGAAAGGGTCACGGAAACAGTTTCGGGAATGTTCCCACTTGCGGGAAACCGGAATACAATCAAGCTCAACGAGGTCCTTGTGGATGATAACAAGGATTTCGATGACCTACGCGGGCAGAAGGACGCCAAGCTGAAGGGTGGCAACTGGACCGTCCCTGTCCGAGCTGACGTCTCCCTGATGGGCCCGGATGGCAAGGAGGTTGACCGGCGGACCATCCGGTTGATGAACCTGCCCAAGATCACGCCCCGGCACTCCTACATCCTGGGAGGCCGCGAATACCAGATGGACAACCAGTGGCAGCTCCGCCCGGGCGTGTACTCCCGGGTGTCAGAGAGCGGTGAGCTGGAGTCGAAGTTCAACCTCAAGGGACGCAGCTTCCAGGTGGAGTTCGACCCTGAGTCGGCCAAGTTTGTCATGCGCCGCAAGTCCGGCTCCGCCGCGATCCCCCTCCTGCCCCTCATGCAGGAGATGGGCGTATCAGAGGAATCACTCAAAGACCAGTGGGGTCCTGAGGTCCTGAAGGCCAACTCCAAAGGAGACCGGGACAAGGCTGTCATGTCCTTCTACCAGACCATGGAGGGGAAGGCTGCGGAGAGCCCCACGGACGCGAGGCAGTTCCTCAAGAGCTTCATGGAGGAGGCCAAGCTCGACCCCAAGGTGAGCAGGATAACCCTGGGTGGGGAGCACACGAACGTCACGGGGGAGGTGCTCGCCAAATCCGCTGGGCGCCTGCTGGGCATCAGCCGCGGGGAGGACGAGCCGGACAAGCGCGACGCGCTGATGTTCAAGAGGTTCCGAGGCACGGAGGACTATGTCTCCGAGGCCCTCGTGGCCAGGAGCAAGGACATCCTCCAGAAGGTGCGGAACAACATCGACCGGAAGAAGCGGGTGGACCACGTCATTTATCCGGACTTGTTCACCAAACCTGTCACGACCGTCTTCACGAAGACGAGCCTGAAGAACAACCCGGACCAGGTGAACCCGCTGGAGATGATCAGTGGGGGCATGCGCACGACCCTGATGGGGGAGGGTGGCATCTCCGACGCCAACCGCATCACGGGAGAGGCCAAGCTGGTGGACGACTCCCATATGGGCTTCCTGGATCCAATGCACACCCCGGAGTCCGACAAGGCGGGCGTCACCCTCCAGCTCTCCTACGGCGCCCAGAAGAAGGGGGACGGCGTTGTCATCCCCATGTTCAACGTCAAGACGGGCAAGACAGAAATGGTCGGGCCGGAGGTGGTGTACAACTCCAACGTGGTCATGTCCGACCAGATCCAGTGGAAGAAGGGCAAGCCCACACCCATCGGGGGGAAGACCAAGGTCAAGATCGCAGGTCCGCACAACAGGGTGGCGGAAGGCTTGATGAAGGACGCGGACTACGTGATGCCTTCCCCCACTCAGCTTTTTAGCCCAGCCTCGAACCTCATCCCGTTCCTCCAAAACACTTCCGGCAACAGGTCCACGATGGCAGGCCGCCACATGGAGCAGGCCATTCCTCTGCGGGACAGGGAAGCCCCCTTGGTCCAGACGATGGTGTCTGCGAACCACCCATCCAAGCGCACCTTCAATGACGTCCTGGGCGCCCAGAGCAGCCACAAGGCCTCTGTGGGTGGGGAGGTCGTGAAGATCGGCCCGGATGGCATCACGATCAAGGATGAGAAGGGCAAGAAGCACGAGGTTCAGATCTACGACAACTTCCCCCTCAACGACGAGAAGAGCTTCCTGCACTCCGACCCGTCCGTGAAACTGGGGGACAAGGTCAAGGCAGGCCAGGTGGTGGCCGACACCAACTTCACCCGTGGTGGCCAGCTGGCGATGGGGACGAATCTCAGGGCCGCCTACACGCCGCTGAAGGGCTACAATTTTGAGGATGGTGTTGTCATCAGTGAGAGTGCTGCTCAAAAACTGAGCAGCGTCCACATGCACAAGAAGGGGATGGACGTCACCGACGAACACGTCATGAACCGAAAGCAGTTCGTCGCGAACAAACCCACGGTGCTCACGAAGGAGCAGCTGGGGAAGATAGATTCCGCCGGAGTCATCAGGCCGGGGACTGAGGTCAAGCCTGGTGACATACTCGTAGCAGCCTTGCGTAAGACCGACCCGGGGAACGACGAGGCCAAGCAGATGCGGAAGATGCACCGCAGCTTGGTGGAGCCCTACGACGACGTTTCCATTCGGTGGGAAAGCGACCATCCAGGTGTGGTCACCAACGTGGTGAAGCGGGGGAAGCGCACCGAGGTGCACGTCAAGACAGCTGAGCCGGCGGAGATCGGCGACAAGATAGCGGGTCGGCATGGGAACAAGGGGATCATCACGGCCATTTTTCCGGACAAGGAGATGCCGAAGACGGGGGACAAGAAGCCCATCGACATCGCCCTGAACCCGGCGGGGGTGCCTGGGCGGCTCAACCTTGGTCAGATCATGGAGACGGCCGCGGGGAAGATCGCGGAGAAGACGGGCCAGACGTACAAGATTCAGAACTTCGACGGCACCGAAGATTGGCGCCAGCGGGTATCTGACGACCTCAAAGCTCACGGCCTCACGGACAAGGAGACCTTGTACGACCCCAAGACTGGCAAGGCCATGGGCAGTGCTCTCGTGGGTCCCCACTACGTCCACAAGCTGAAGCACCAGATCAGCCGGAAGCTCACGTCCCGCTCGGGCGGGGTGGGCTACTTGTACGATATGGACAAGCAGCCGAAGGCGGGCGGGAAGCACAGTGCTCAGTCCATGGATGCTCTCGGCATGTACGCAATGCTGGCCCACGGGGCCAAGCACAACATCCGAGACATGCAGACCTACAAGAGCGACATGAGCGACGAGGTGTGGGCTGCGGTGCAGAGCGGGAACCCTCTCCCGCCGCCCAAGCCGACCTTCGCCTACAACAAGTTCATGGGATACATGAAGGCCCTGGGCGTCAACGTGGAGAAGAAGGGCAACGACGTGACCTTGCTACCCATGACGGATAAGCAGGTCATCGCCATGAGCAACGGGGAGCTCAAGGACGCCGGCCGAATGTTCGTCAGCAAAACGGAGGAGCCGGAGAAGAAGGGCCTCTTCGACAAGAAGATCACGGGTGGGTTTGATGGAACCAAGTGGTCCCACATCACACTGCCTGAGAGGATGCCCAACCCGATCTTCGAGAAAGGTATCGTGGGGGTCACAGGGATCCGGGATAAGGACTTCTCAGCCATCATGTCTGGGAAGACGGGCGTGGACCCCAAGACCGGGGCGCTCGTTCCGCCGGAGGAGGGGCTCACCCACGGCAAGGCCATCGAGTCGCTGCTGACCCGCATCGACGTGGACAAGGAGATCGCAGCGGCGAAGGAGCAGCTTCAGAAGCCTGGGCTGACTGGAAACCGCCTGGACCGGGTCAACCGTCGCGTGCGGTATCTGAACGTGCTGAAGGACAACGAGATCTCCCCGCGGGATGCGTACATGACCCAGCACGTTCCGGTCATGCCCCCTTCGATGCGCCCACTGTCCATTCTTCCGGACGGCTCCGTGAGCGAAGACGACCTCAACGGGATGTACAAGTCACTGGCCCTGGCCTCCCGCAAGCTCAACGACGCCGACGCCACAGCGATCACACAAGAGCGAATCAACCGCCGGCGGGAGACCGTCTACGATGGTCTCAAGTCCTTGGCAGGACTGGGTGGTTACCAGAACAGGCAGTTCCGCGGCGTGCTCGACATCATCAGTGGGCACAAGGTGGACCCGAACGTCCCAGGCAAGACGGGCAAGCCGGCCGAGGGCTACTTCCAGAAGCGCCTCATCAAGCGCCGCCAGGACCTCAGCATGCGTGGCGTCATCGTGCCCGATCCCGAGCTGGGCCTGGACGAGGTAGGGATCCCTCGCAAGGCTGCCATGGAGGCCTACAAGCCCTTTGTCGTCAGCGAGCTGAGCAGCCTGTCTGGTGTGTCCGCCCTGGCGGCCAAGAAGATGGTGGAGAACGACGACCCCCAGGCCATGCGGGCCTTGGCTCGTGTGATCGAGAAGCGCCCCCTCCTCCTCAAGCGCGACCCGGTCCTTCACAAGTATGGCGTGCAGGCATTCAAGCCGAAACTCATCGGCGGCAAGGCGATCAAGATTCACCCGCTGGTGACGAGCGGCTACAACGCGGACTTCGATGGTGACCAGATGAACGCCTACGTCCCCTTGTCCCAGGACGCGGTCGCTGAGGCGTACAAAATGCTGCCCTCGAACAACCTGTTCAGTCCCTCCACCGGGGGGGTCATGTACACCCCGACCCACGAAGCACAGCTTGGGCTGCACATGCTCACACGGGAGGGCAACAGGACAACCCAGAAGTTCAAGTCTGAGGGTGACGCCGCCAAGGCTGTGGAGAGTGGGAAGTTGGGCATGACCGACATGGCCACCATCGCTGGAACGAGGACGACCATGGGCCGCGTTCTGGTGTCTCGCACTGTTCCCGCGGCGCTGCGGAAGCCCATCCTGGACGGCTCACAACCCATGAACAAGAAGGGGACCACGGCCCTATTCACCAGCCTGGGTCGGGAGCACAAGGATTCCTTCGCCGTGGCAGCTGACCGCCTGAAGGATCTAGGCAACAAGTACGCCACGGAGACCTCCTTCTCCCTGGGCCTCGATGACATCAAACCAGACAAGGCACTGCGCGAGCGCGCCCTGAAGATCGCGGACGCAGAGGTTGCCAAGATTGAGGCGGGCAAGGGGTCCGCTGAGGCTAAAGAGGCGGGGACCATCGCGGCGTACGACCGGGCCAGTCAGCGCATGATCAAGGGGATAGAGGCCACGCACGGGAAGAACCCGACTAACCTGTGGCACATGAAAGAGTCGGGCATGAAGCCCAACATGACTCTCTACCGGCAGATTGTGGCGGCGCCCATGCTGGCCACGGACACAAGCGGCCGCACCCTCCCCCATCCGATCCGCAAGTCCTACTCAGAAGGTCTCGATGTCGGTGACTACTGGACCGCCCAGTCTGGCGCCCGCAAGGGTGTCATCATGAAGGTCCAGGCCGTCCGCGACCCCGGGTATTTGACCAAGCAGGTGATGAACGTCTCCCTCGGGACGCCTATCGTGTCAGAGGATTGTGGGACCAGGAAAGGCATCGCTCTGTCCCTCGATGAGCCGGATGTGCTGGACCGTCACCTGGCCGAGACGACCAAAGCGGGCAAGCACACCTTCCGCGCAGGCACCCTGATGACCCCGGGTGTGGTGGACCGCCTCCGAAACAACAAGGTGAAGCGGGTCGTGGTGAGATCCCCCCTTCGATGCGACCACGGCGAGGGGCTCTGCGCAAAGTGCTACGGCATGAATGAGGACGGCAGGCTGCCTGAGAACGGTTTCAACGCCGGGGTCGCGTCCACCCAGGCGATAGGGGAGCGGGCTACTCAGCTCTCCATGCGGGTATTCCACGAGGGTGGTGTTGCCCCAGTCGGGCAGGCGGGCAAGGCGCAGGCAGCTCTCACAGATGACTTCAAGCGCGTCCAGCAGCTGCTCTACATGCCCCAAAAGCTCCCGGGGTCAGCCCCCTTGAGCCACGTGACGGGATCTGTCCAGAGCATCGTGAAAAACCCCGCGGGTGGTCACGACGTGACCATCGGGGGGAAGAAGCATTACATCCCGCAAGACAGAGGTGTGCCCTCCTCGTACGGGAGGAAGGGGCTCGTGCCCCTCAAGAAGGGATCGAAGGTGCGGCGTGGGGACCGGCTCTCCCAGGGACCTGCGAACCCAAATGAGATGCTCCCGCTCACCGGTCTGGACCAGGTGCAGGGGTACATGTCTGGGGAGCTGCATGACCTCTACAAATCGGAGGGGATCCGCCGCCGGAACGTGGAGGTGGTTGTCCGGAACGTCACGAACAATGGTCAGATCTCTGACCCAGGGGACAACGCCCAGCTTCTCCGCGGAGACCTGGTCCCACTCTCAAGGACACGGGCGGACAACAGGGACCTGATCAAGAGGGGCTTGAAGCCCGCCAGGGTCGAGCCCGTCCTCAAGGGCATCAACCAGGTACCCAACTATACCCAGACGGACTGGCTCGCCCGAATGAATCGGGAGAGACTAAAAGAGAACGTGATGGAGGGGGCGACGCGGGGCTGGACGTCAAAGCTGCACGGCACCAACCCCATCCCTGGGATGGCTTACGGCGCCGAGTTCGGAAAGTCGGACAAGAAACCATATTGAGGTAGACCATGAACGAGATCACACTGGCCGCCATGGCTGACGAGATGGAGAAAATGGCACTGTCCGTGCCCACAGCACCCCTCGGGAATCTTATCTCGGTGGGGACAACCACAGCCAAGTCCCAGGCCAAAGGCACCCTGGCTCGAGGTGTAGGGGGCTGGGGTAGGCTGTTCGGGGGTGGGATGCGCGAGGGCACCCAGGCCTTGCCGGCCTCCCAGCGCGTCCTGGGCAGCGCGGGCAAGGAGGGTTGGGGCGCCGGCATCAAGAAGCTCTGGAAGGCAGGGACTGAGGGCTCAGGCAAGTACATGGGCAAGGCGAACGTCGAGCGCGGCAAATCTGGCTGGATGGGTGGCGTGCGCAACGTGATGGGGTCTCCGGTGGGAGCCATGGCCGCCACGGCCGCGATCCCCGTGGGCGTAGGCGCCGCCGGCGCCACCATGCTCGGGGGAGGGAACAGGCGGCCGCAAGGGTACTGATGTCAGTCGCTCGCTCTGAATATGAGGCGGCGTGGATCGAGCAGGGCGTAGTTCAAGACGTCAACCTCACCACGTACACCTGTACCGTCGTCACAGACGATGGCAAGCCCCTGGAGGACGTCCAGATGATGACGCCCTACTTCCACCCCAACACGGGAGAAGGGATCTGGGCGTTGCCGGAGGTTGGGTGCATCGCTGTCATATGCCACGGCTCGGACAACCAGCCGGACTACATCCTCGGCTTCATCGGGGGGCCTGAGCTTGAAGGGTCTGCGCGGAGCTCGGAGCCGGAGGTGGACGCGGGCCAGCCGGTCAACGAGAGTGAGGAGGCACAGAAGGGCTCGGTGGGCTCCACAGGGGCCGGCGGGTCCAACAAGGTGGCCTCCTACCGTGGAGGCCGGGACCGTGTGAACCCGGGAACCATTGCGCTCACTGGAAGGGACGGCAACAAGATCCTCCTGCACCGCGGCGGGGTCATTGAGATCTCGGCCACACCCATGTGCCAGCGCATCATGGTGCCGGTGGTCAACACCATCAGGGACTTCGCGGAGAACTACGAGTTGCAGACCCCCGGTGGGGGGTTGTTCTGGAAGGTGGACAGGCAGGAGGCCAGCTCGGGCACCTCTGCGGAGACCTTGTGGCGGCTCTCCTTGCGAGACAAGGTCAACGACAAGAAGGCCTCCGTGCAGATCCAAGCGGGGCACGTGGGCTCCTCCGTTCGATACGAGGTGGCGGTGGCCCCTGTGGGGATCGACGTGGATGGTGGGTCTGTTTCCACAGCCATGTACAAGTTTCAGGTGAAATCCTCTGGGGGTGTGGTTGAGGATGTCATGGGGAAGTTCGAGCAGAGTTTGACGGGAGGTCGGGATGTTACCGTGGCGCTGTCTGACTCCTTGACGGTTTCGGGGAAGCGCGACGTCACGGTAATAGGAGCATCCACCTACGACTTTATGGGCCCCCATATGGTAAAGGGGCTCGGGCTCAGCAGCGAGGACTGGGTGGGCATCAAGACCATCAAGGCCGTGCAAGTTCTAATTGGCGCCTCTCCCATGTACAGCGCCGTGCTCGGGGAAGAGCTGTTCATTTGGCTCTCGGAGCACATCGCCAAGGACCACCCCCAAATCCCCCCCGCGAATAAGCCTGGGATCATTTCCAAGCTCAAGAAGGCGCTTTCTAACACCGTGCGGGTGAGCATATAATGGCAATGAATGCAAGGGGCTTGGAAGCCCTGCTGTACAAAAAGCTCACCACGGTTCCCATCTTGACCGACGGGATTGTGGGCGCGAAGACGAAGCAGGTCACGAAGGCGGATGGCACCAAGGACATGGAGATCACGTACACCAAGGGTAATATCTTCATGGACAAGACCCAGGCCAGGCACATGGCCAAAGCCATTGCCGACGCCGTTGTGGAACATATAACGTCTGCCGCTGAAGATTCTTCAGGCGGAGCCATCAAATAGGGAAGGCCATGGACCTCTTTATCGACACGAAGAAAACGATCACCAAGCAGGCCGCTCCCCTGGCGAGGCTGTCGCAGAACACTGACGACTGGCAGGCGGAGATCATCAACGAGGTGCACCGCCAGGTGCCTTTCGTGGGCCAGTTTGACACGAAGCTGGACATGAAGGAGTTGGACTCTGAGAAGCGTTACGCCCTGGGCATGGTGATCGTGTCCAACAAGCTGGCCATGAACCCGCGGGACGAGGGTGGCGGCGGGGACACCAACATCGCGGCCATCCCGGTGGTGGTTCATGAGGGGAAGATGTTCCCGTTGGATGTGTTCAAGCACAGTGGGCGGGCGTGGCCTCTGACCAAGGAGCGGATCGAGCGGGCCATGTTTCGGCCACAGATGTTTGAGGCCGCCCGTAAGGGCGCCGGTGACAACAACCTGATGGACCAGCTTCTCCCGCCGGACAGGTCAGGAGGCAGCTTCAGCAAGATGGGCTCTGCTCTCCTTCTGGATCAGGTGCTCCCTGTGGCCTCCTTGGGGGACAGGGGTCGGCTGGACCGTGAGCTGGAGGACCCAGGCCTGCGCTATGCCTTGAGGGAGAACGACGCCACCCGGAACGCCCTGATGAAGATCGCCTCCGTGGCGCCGGCGCCCTCGGCAGCGGAGATCATGAAGTTGGCCACCTCCCGGGTTCCTCCCGTGGTGGTCCAGGTCCTGCGGTTGCAGGGGGGAGGGTTCAAGGTCAAGACCGCCAACCCCAACGCCCTGGCCGACACCGAGATGGACATGGACAGGCCCACGGCGGAGAAGACGCTGGGGCACGATGTGGTGCGCCGGGTGGAGGATGATGGGTCTGTCACCATCAATGCTGACCCGGTGGTCAAGGACGTGATGGCGGAGGTGTCCATCAAGGTGGCGGAGGAGTTTGGCCAGTACAAGGTCCGGACGGTTGATGGCAAGGAGCTCGCAGGGTGGGTGTTTCCCTCCGTGATGGACTTCGACGGGACGCAGCTGCTGACCTCTGTGTTCTCCAACGGTAGCGAGTCTGCTGTGCAGGATGCCATCGCCGGCAACCTGATCAGCAAGAGCTCTGCTCTCATCGACGAGGACCCTAAGGGGTTTGGAATGTTCTACCTCTCCCGCCAGGGCAGCGTGGTGGGGCTCGTCCCGGTCTCCATTAAAGGAAGGCTGGAAGACCCGGAGGGCAATGAGGGTTTCCTGGTGGAGACCATGCTGGGAGAGGAGATCAAGGTCACTCTGGCCCATGGGCTGGTTGGTCCTCAGCAGCTGGAGGACACCCACTATGCCATCCCGGCCGACGTGGGGTGGCTCCCCTTGCGGAGCAACGTCGTCCTGCACAAGGACGCGGATGGCTTCACCAAGACCGCCTCCGTCATCCCCCCTGAGCTGGAGGCGGAGATCCTGTACGACGGCGCCAGCTACAGCGTGCGGGGACGGGGGGTGGAGAAGATCGCTTCGGCGGGCATCAACCACACCTTCGTCGGTCCTGACCAGGCGATGTTCGTGCTGGCCATCATGGGACACGAGCCCGCAGAGGCCATGCGCAAGCTGGCCCACGTTGGGGTGCACCGCTCCTTGCGCACGTGGAGCCGCCCCCTTACCACCCTGAACACCGTGCAGAACCGCGCCCGGGAGAAGGTTGCCTCCCGGCTGCGCATGCCCCCGAAGAACTTCCTGCTCAAGACCGCGGCCCTGGTGAGAGATCCCACCTGTGTGGATCACGTCCTCTCTCTAGGGTTCCTCAACCCGGAGAACGTGGACGTGTTCGTCAGCAGCATCCCAGAGCTCGAGGCCACCCTGAGCCGGCTGAGCGAGATGCTCATCGCGGCCCGTGTTGGGCTGTCCGTGGACAAGGACGCTCTGGAGCATGGGGTCAAGCACATCGACACCGTCGTGGGCGACCTCAAGGAAATGTCTCAGCAAGCATAATGGCCCCTGATGCGCGCAGCCCCTCCGAATACTTCATCAAGTTCCTCCTCTCCAACAACATCGAGGAGCTTGACGACAGGGGTGTACGTGAGGCAGTCAGGCAGCACGGGTTAGACCCAGGTTCTCGCGCTTACCGCAGGCACCTCAAAGAGACTGAGCTGGAGCCCTACCCTCCGGGCTACAGCCCCCTGGACACGAAACACAAAGCCTCGGTGTCCTTTCTCAAATCCCACCGCATCTACGACATGTGGCATGGGGGCCCTGGCGTAAAAGAGGCCACGCTCATTCTCCAGGACTACGTGCTGCGCGAGCGGCTGGAGCCCCTGCTTCTCTCTCCAACCCCCATCCACGAAGTGATTCGCTCGGTGCAGCAGTTCACCAGCGTCAAGCTCACGATGAAGGGGGTGTTGGCTTACCGCCACTTCTTCTGGAACCGCGAGGTGATGACCCAGGAGCAGTGGATCGACTACCTCAATGACGGGCCGAGGGGGCACGTCAAGCAGGCGGGCTTGGTCCTGGCCCCGGACGTGATGAACACCCACCTGGCTCACGCCGTGGGGCTGGCAGGTCCCCCGGCATGGCAGGGTGCTGACAGCATCGTGAGGGTGGCACAGATCGCTTTCGGGAAGGCGTTGCAGCTGGAGCACCTTCCCGCTAATCTGGAAAACGCGCGGACCTTGAAGACCTACTTTGACATCCTGTTCCGCACCGATGAGGTGACGCAGCGCAGCGGCAGTGCCTTGCGAGACGTTCTCAGGGTGTTCCAGCAGTTCAGGATGCATACAGAAGACAGCAAGGCGAAGAGTATCGAGGAGATCGCTGGGAGGAATTTCAGTGGGTCTGGAGAGGGGACCGGCGAGAAGAAGACGGACTTTTAGACGGAGGAAGCCATGGACGCAGCCAGAACGATCAGAACCGTAGACGACTTGACCCCAGAGGAGCTTCAGGCCCTGGGCCGCCCCCACCTTGGAGAGGCCCAGGACACAACATCGGGCGCGGTGGAGGATGCCGTCCCCAAGGAGATCACCCTCCTGGAGGGGGACCGCTGCAAGGTCACCTACCTGTACAAGGATGGCCATCTCATTTTCCACGCGTGGCGCGGGCCCAGCATCCCGGCCGGAGATGGAACCTACTGGGGCCAGGGTGGCTTCGGCTTGGCGTTCATGGCCGCGGTGAGGCACGTGTTCTCCATCGACGAGCCGCAGTTCGACTACGTTCCCGAGGTGGAGAGCTACTTCGGCATCATCCTCAACGCCACGCTGAAGCCCACCCCCGTGTCTCAAGAGAGGCTCGCCAGGGTAGCTCGGGAGCTGGACGAGCGAGTGAAGAGGGACGTTGCTTGTTGACCTGACCACCCAGGAGGCCCACGACCAGAGCCTCCTCGTCCCCCTCTCCTACTCATCACAGCGGGTAGGGGACGACGTTTTCTCAGAGCCGTTCTGGGATTACGATGCCGAAGGAGTACCTCACGACTTCGGCTTTGATACGGATGCCCCCGAGGTGCGCTCTGATGAGCACCAAGAGGGGGACACCTACCAGCTCACCCCCTCCCAGTTCGCCGAGACAGCAATCCGGATCCCAGTGGCGGGCGCGGTTGAGAAGTTCTCACTCGCAGAGCGCCCCTACTTGCGGAGGGTCTACGACACGGGGTGGAAGCGCCGGCTGCTTATCGCCGGCCGCCAGGTGGAAAAGTCCACCACCTGTGGCAACATCGCCCTGGGCTACACCTGCATCAACAACGCCTTCCGCACCCTGTACGTGGCGCCGACGGCTGAGCAGAGCATCAACTTCTCCCGCGACCGTATCCAGGAGCCCATCGAGGTCTCCCCCACACTCCAGGCGTACACCAACACCCGGCTCACCAACGCTGTAGCGCACAAGCGGTTCATCAACCGCTCCGACATCCGCCTGCGCTACGCCTACCTGACTGCTGACCGGGTCCGCGGCATCCCCGCCGACCTCATCGAGGTGGATGAGCTCCAGGACATCCTGGTGGACAACCTCCCCGTCATCGAGGAGTGCGCCTCTCACTCGGCGTACAAGCTGTTCCTCTACTCGGGCACGCCCAAGAGCCACGACAACACCATCGAGCACTACTGGGCCAACTACAGCACCCAGAATGAGTGGGTCGTCCCCTGCACCCGCCATGGCACACCGAAGAACCCCAGCTCCTGGCACTGGAACATCCTCAACGAGAAGTGCATCGGCAAGAAGGGACTGATCTGCGACCACTGCGGTGAGCCCATTGACCCTTACCGGCCGGAGGCCACCTGGGCGTCACTGAACCCCCGCACGGATGCTAATTTTGAGCGCGTCACCTTCGAGGGCTACCGGCTACCTCAGCTCATGGTGCCGTGGATCATAGGCACACCTGACGGGTGGATGGACCTCCTCTACAAACAGGAGAGGTACTCCAGGCCCCGCTTCCACAACGAAGTCCTCGGGCGCAGCTACGACTCAGGCACACGCCCCCTGACGCAGGGCCAGCTCCAGGCATGCTGTGACCCTGCGGTGCGCATCTCCGACTACGAGCACTTCAAGCAGTTCGCCCACTCGGGCATAGGCCTGTTCGGCGGCATCGACTGGGGCACCGGAGAGCAGAGCTACACCGTGATGAGCTTGGGCGGGTACTTCGGGGGCAACTTCACTATCTTCTGGGTGCACAGGTTCACTGGGCGGGAGATGGAGCCCGACTACCAGCTCGACATCATCCGCAACATCATCCAGACCTTCGGGCTGCGCATCGTGGGCTGTGACTACGGCGGTGGCTTTGACCGGAACAAGGCGCTCATCAACTCCTTTGGCATCGAGAAGATCGCCAAGTACCAGTACACCAACAACCAGAAGAAGGCGAAGATCTACCTCGAGCCAGCTCTGGGCCGCTACATGGTTCATCGCTCCGAGGTGATGACCGACGTCTTCAACGCCTACCTCCGCAAGATGATTCGCCTCCCCAACTGGGAGGAGTTCCACGACCCCTACGGCAACGACATCCTGAACGTGTTCGCTGAGTTCAACGAGCGCACGAGGATGATCGAGTACAAGCACAGCCCCGGGACGACCGATGATGCCTTCCACTCCATCCTGTACTGCCTGCTCGCCAGCATGATCATGCACCCGCGCGCGGACATCATCCTCCCGATGGAGTATGACGGTACCCCCCACCTCCCGGACTACTAGCTAAAAACGGCCCCGAAGGGCCGGCGCCCCAGGTGCCGAAGCACCCGGGGCGACTCATACCTGTCTCGCGAGACTCCTTCTGTGCGCTGCTACTTGAGCAGGCTGGCGGCCGCGGTCAAGGGACCACCAACTCCGAAGAGCTGGCACACTCCCTCGATCACGAGGCACCCGACCGTGGCGGCGCCGACGCCGGCCATGACCAGCACCACCTTGCCGCCGAGCCCGGACTCCCAGGTGGTGGCGAAGACGTTGCTGGCCGCGGCCTCGCCCGCGTTGCGCGCAGCGGCGTACTGCTGCACAGCATCCGCGAAGTGAGCGGACACTTCCTTGTCCTTCAGCGCCTTGGCGAACGCCTCAGACAGGCTCCCGACCACAACCTTGGTGCCCGCCTCGAGCATCTCGGGGTCGAGCACCTCGTTCATGATCTGCCTGACCTGATCGGTCGCCGAGACCGCGTCCTCACGGGGCACGTCCTCGATGTCGGTCAGCCTGTCCGAGATCTTGGAGAAGGCCTGGTCGAGGGTGCTGGTCATCTGCTCGAGGGACTCCTTGATGGAGTCGATCTCGTCCAGACGGTCGTTGGACTGTCGCAGCTTCTCCTCGATGCCACCCAGGGCGGCACCGAACTTCTGGTTGAGGCCCTTGAGCGTCAGAGTTGACGCCGCGGGCCTCTGGGGGGTTGCTCCCATTTTACTACCTCCACGTGATGGTTAGTGCTTCTCTTATCCCCTGTGGAGGATGGTATTTTCAGCGTGAGTCGGCTTCTACAAGCCTGCGGAGCTGATCTGGGGCACTATCCGCGGAGAGGATCTCTCTGGTGGGAACTTGGCCCGTTTCTACGGCCAACATCGACATGCTGATGAGAATTGCTTGGGCCATACCCTTCCGCGCCTTCTCCAACAGGGCGTAGGTCTCCCTCAAAGCGGGGCGTGTGCTGAAGTGAGGGTGTGCACGAACACAAAGCTGCATGTCCAAGCAGAGGCGGTAGAAGGGGCGCCAGGGATCTTTAACAAGGACGAGACGAGCCAGCCTGGCCAGCTCAACGCTGGTGATCTGCAAGAAGGTCTCGGCCCAGATGTTGATCACCTTCAACGGGAAGGAGGTCATGCCCGCCTTCACAAACTGGTCCGCCTCGCGGAAAAGGGCCGCGAGACCCTCGTCATCTACGGAAGCCAGAGAGGACACGTCCATGCCCGACACGTAGGAGAGGTACCGCACGCGCCTCTCCATGGCAGCCAAACGCATCTCGAGCACTTTGATCCGGATAAAGGGGTCGCTGATCTTCTCCCCCGGGGTCTGCCTTTCTTTTAGTGCTTGAACGGCATCCAGACGGAAAAAATGCTTTCGACTTCCGGGATGTTTGACTTTTTCAATGTAGCCCCTCCGCACGTAGCGGCGGAAGGAACCGACGTGGATGTTCAGGAGATCCGCGGCTTGCTGAGAATCTAGTAGACTTCCCCTGTCGTTTTCCATGTGATACCCTCACGGTAACAGACCAGGTGTGCATATGCTAGACGCCCTCTTCATGGAAAAACTGGCCGCGGCTGGCCCTGCTGACCCCTCCGAGATGCGGAGCCTCGGTCACAAGGCTGTCGATCTCTACGATGACGGAGTCCCCCTGACTGATGCCGTCATCCAGGTGGCCAAAACACAAGAACTCAACGCCGAACAGATCCAGCGCGTAGCGGAGGCGGCCAACCAGGAAGCCTACAAGCGGGCCTGGGACTCTGGGGGCAGCGTGCGCAACGTCACCTTCGATGGTGGCCCCGCTGACGCAGGCAAGGTAGTGGAAGCCCTCGAGGCCCCAGAGCCCCCGGAGCAGGACCTGTCGGACTACGGCAAGACCCCCCCAGGGAAGAACCTGGAGCTCGACGAGCTGGCCAAGCGCATCTTCGGCACGTCCGCCCCCAAGACGGCGGCCGTGCGGGGTCCCACGATGGAAGAGATCCGCGAAGACCTGCGTGGCAGCTTCACCGATGCTCGGCAGCAGCTCATGAGCAAGGTGGCCGGCCTCCAGGTGGACCTGATGCAAGCGTCCCACAGGTTGGCGGACGAGACCCGCATCGCCGTGATGGACGGGAACTCCATGGGGAAGATCGCAGCGGCCTGGTACGCCACGGCTCCTCGGGATGACCTGGTGGACGCAGCGATGGCGGCCGTGCGGCCGGTGGTGGAGCGTGACTTGGGGAGTGGGGGCTTCGACCTCTCCCTAATCAAGACCGCCGGCGCGGGGCACGTCCCGGACCCGAGGCATCCCCTCATTGGCAAGTACAAGGAGTTCTGCAAGGTTGCGGTGGCCCTCAGTCAGGTGGTCAACGGCATCCAGGCCCTGGACGAGACGGCGGAGAAGCAAGCAGGAGCCGTCTGGAATGGGCTCAAGGGTGGGTACAAGCTGATGAAGGGCGCAGGCAACCTGACCGCAAAGGGCGCAGAGAAGATCGGCCTGACGGGTGAGGTGTCTCAGGGCGTGGCCAAGGCCCTGCCCTGGGTGGGTGCTGCCGCGGGTGCCAACGAGGCGTACTGGAGTGACCCCGCTGTCAAGGCGCGCATGGGGGTTGCGCAGTTCACAGCGAAGCGGCGGATGAAGAAGCAGCAGCGCGACATGCTACGACAGCAGTTCCAGCAGCTGGGAGCAGCCGGCGGGAGGGGTTACTAATGTCTGCTTTCGATGAGGCGCTCAAGGATCTTCAGGTGGACATCGCTCTGCACGAGATGTCAAAGCACGCAGGCTTCTGGAATGCGTTCAGCAAGGGCACCCAGCAGGCGATCATCGGCTCAACCGTCACCGCGGGTGTCATGGCCGCCGGTGGCGCCGCGCTGAGCGGCCTCTCCGCGATCAAGGAAAACATCGACAAGAACCGTGGGTTCAAAGCGATGTTGGAGCTGAACCCAGGCATCAGGAAGATGGATCGCCCGCGGGTGAAGGCCACGTTCAACTCCCTGCACACGATGAATCCCGACTACGCCAACGATCCCCTGATCTCCGGCAGCTTCATCGCCAAGACCATGGAGTCCGGCACAGGCAAGGAGCTGGGGCTCGGCGGGGGGTTCATCGACGTGAACACCACCAAGGCGTTGAGCCGCCCCAAGGGGCGAAACCCCATGGAGGACGCCCTGGCAAATGCAGCCAGGCCCAACTGGTCGGGGATTCAACTGGACTAAGGCTTCCGCGTGATCAAGACGTGCAACATCCTCGCGGAGGGGGTAGACGGACAGCGCCAGGTGGAGATCTTCCGCCCGGGGACCAGCAAGTCCGAGATGGTCAAGACGGCCTCTCCCTACCTCCCACAGATCCAGGCCTATGTGGATCGGCTTCGGCCCCGCCCGGGCAGTGTTTACTCCCTGGTCAACGCCATCGGCTCCTACGAGTTCTGGTCTTCCAACATCAACGGTGACGCCAACCCTGAGACCTACACAGCCAAGTACTACCCCGGCGGCCCGAAGGTCTACCCCCAGCTTATCAACACCGGAGAGGTCTGGGGCTACGAGACCTTCCACAACGCGCATCCATTCACCCACCACGTCAACAAAGATCCGGCCAAGGCTCTTGGCGTCGTGGAGCTGTCCGTGTGGAACAGGGAGATGCACCGCGTGGAGCTGGTGGTGCGGCTGGACCGAGACAAGTGCCACGGCCCCGCCGCACAGCGGGTGTTGTCCAAGATCGACAACGGCCAGCTCCCGGACGTGTCCATGGGGGAGAAGGTCCCCTTCGATCTCTGCTCGGTCTGCACGGACTGGGAGATGTACGACGAGGCCCTGGCCACGTTCGACCCGAAGATGCACAGGCACCCGGGCATCGCGGCCCTGGTGTGGCACAAGCTCCGCGAGCCGATCCGCGGCCTGTCTGTGAAGACAGACCACTACTGCTCTCACCTGATGAAGGGCATGAACCGCATCATGCCGGACGGGCGGAAGACGTTCGCCTGGAACCACTGGATGCGGTTCTTCGACATCAGCTTCGTGTTCATCGGCGCGGAGAAGACGGCCAAGATGATGTCGAAGCTCGCCTCCCCCACAGCCCCCACGATCTTCTTGGCCCCCCCGTCAGGCTGGCCAGAGTTTGACAACGCGTTGGAGGAGGTCTTGACCAAGACAGCATCCGTGAAGGTGTCCGCGGTGAAGATGGCCAAGGACAAGAGGGCCGCCATTGAAAAGCGCATGCCCTCGGACTTCGAGGACACGGCCGTCCCCCTCATCGAGAGAGCTGAGCAGGACCTGCCGAACGACGTCCTTGATTGCATGGGCGGCGCTCCGTTTGAGGATGCATTGTCCACCCCGACGATGATGGGGATCACCTTGCGGCCCAGGGAGTTTCAACGGATCGTACTGGTGCGGGTGGGCCGCCCCGAGCTTGCGGACGAGCTGGATCGTCGAGGCTCTGTCTTTGGGCCGGTCAGCGACACGCGTTCCCCGGGGGAGATGTCCCCGGGCAATATCAGCGAGACGCTCGAGAAAATCCTGCGGCCTTTTGTTGAGGGGCGTAGTTGTTTTGGTCCTGTCCTCCGCCGGAGGATGATCAAGATCACCATCTCGGGAGCTCCGCCGGTGGGCCCGGAACTCGAGCCCGAAAATTCCCCTCTTCTCGATAAGGTGTCCGCTGCGTATAATGGATACCGCGACCAGGTAGTAGAGAAGGTGGCGAGTCTCAGCAGCAGGCTCGAATCTTTCCCAGACCTGGTTGAAAAGGTAGCAGGGCTCGATGTCGAAGATCTTTTTGCAGGACGCACCAAGACAGCAGGGACGGACCCCCGTCTCCTGCTCGGAGCGATCCCTGCGACCTACCTTTTGTCAGCCCTCGCGCGGCATAAATCAAAATCTGACTTCCGCCGCGGGCGGGAGACTGGTACCATCGTCGAGTTATTGGGAGAACACCCGCACCTCGCAGCTTCGCTGGTAGGTGTTGCAGCATTGAAAGCTTCCGGGTCTAATCTCCCGGACAAAGTTCTGGCAGCCGCTTTGAAAGCTGTCGGCTAGAACGCCTTCTGGGGTTGATCGCCAGGGACTTCATGTCCCGAAGACGCGCGCCTCCAACAAAAAGATCAAGATGGAGGAATGTGCCATGGGCATGAACGAATTTCTGGCGGAGTGCTACGACACCGAGTCCAACCTGGGGATCGACCCCGGCCAGGAGGATCTGGAGAAGCAGGCCGCGGCTGAGATGCTGGTTGAGTTCACCAAGCAGGCCGGGCTGAACATCGACGCCCTCAACGAGGACGAGATCGAGTACGTCTACGGTGAGATGGTCAAGGCTGCGGAGCAGGGCTGGTCCCCGTACGCGGACGACGACATCACCAAGACCGCCGAGTTCCAGATGTCCGACTTCATGGGCCGGGTCATGGCGCACGCCATGGTGGACGAGCAGACCAAGATCGCCGCCAGCTTCGCGGGGGCCAAGGACGCCATCCTGACCGGCCTGCACAAGGCCAAGCGGGCTGTCGGCATCGAGGACATCCAGAAGGGTCTCGGCAAGCACAAGGGGGCCATCGAGGAGCTCGGCAAGCAGAAGAAGATGGACACCGGCGCGTTCAGGCGCATGCAGGACCGCTTCGGTGACATCCAGGGTGCGGCGCACGCCGAGCGCAGGGCGGGCAGGGGCCAGGCCTGGGAGGGCGCCAAGAAGCTCGGTCTCCGTGTGGGTCTCCCCGCCGCGGGCCTCGCGGCTGCGGGTGGTGGCGCCTATGCCATGAACAAGAAGTCCTTCGACGAGGAGTTCGAGGAGACCGCACAGGAGCGCGCCTACGCGATGCTGGCCGAGGCCGGCTACGAGGTGGAGAAGCAGGCCGGTGCCGACATCGACGCCCTCCTGAACCAGCGGGCTCTCGAGATGTTGGAGGAGGCGGGCTACCCGGTCAACTGGGAGTAGCCCGACATGTTGCAGGAGATGCTAATGGCGTGCCTTGACGAGCTGGAGAAGATGGGGGCCTACAAACCCGTGTCTCTGGGCTCGCAGGCGGCGGCTCAAAAGCAGGGCGTGTCTTTGCCTCAAGCCGCAGCGCCGTCAGCGTCTCCTGCCGCCCTGCAACCGCGCTCCGCCACGAGCGCCTCCAAGGGTGGGCTGAGCTACTCGCGAGTCAACGTCAAGGCACCTGGGACCAACCTGGGGACGACGTTGTCGGGCAAAGAGCTGCCACCTCCACCCGTTCTGGCATGAGGAGAACATCATGAATCGCCCCATCCCTCTCCAGGAATTGGTCGCCGCAACGCTCCGTGAAGGCATGGCGCGTACCAAGCTGGCGGAAGCGGCCATCTCCGAGGAAGAGGAGAAGAAGAAGAAAGAGAAGGAAAAGAAGAGCGGCGGGGAGGGTGAGGTGCAAGGCGCCCTGGACGACAAGTCGGTTCCCACGGAAGTGGTGGACAAGACCGCGTCGGCCATGGAGTACCTCGTCCGGAACTGGGACGCCGTGGACTGGACCAAGACGGCCAACATGGTCGATCCCCCGGCGCCCCCCGCCCAGAAGGCGGGCCTGGGCCTGGGTGCCACGGCCCTCGCGGTCGCCGCGGCCAACGCGTCGGGCTCAGCTCCGTCTGACCTGGGCAGGGCCAAGCAGCAGATGGCCATGGAGCCCGGCTACGACAACTCCGGGTTCGGCGCGGATAACACCGCGCTGGACACGGACATGGACGACCCGTCCGGTGACGGGGAAACCCTGGGAGATCTCCAGGTGAAGGCTGCTTCTGTCCGCCGCGTCATGAACGTGATCGGCCGGCAGCGGTTCTTCAAGACCGCTGAGGACGCTGGTGCGTCGGTCAGCGGTGGTGCGGCTCCTCCCCCGATGGCTTCGGGGAGTGCCGCACTTGAGGGCAAGGTGCCCGTCCCCTCGGCAGTTGCTCGGGGGGAGTCGTTGATCGCGAGCAGTGACGCCGCCATCAACGCCACCAAGCGTGATGCGAAGCAAGCCGACCTCGCGACCAGCCAGGTTCCCATCAAGGAGCAGGCACAGACGTCAGCGACGGACACGGTGCTTGCACAAGCACTGGATCACACGGGGGAGGCGGGCGCCAAAATCGCTCAGCTGAAGACCGACGTGTACCGGACGTACTTCGCCAAGATCGCAGAGCAGGCCGCGAGTGAGGACGCGACTCCCGAGGACATCGAGAAGGCGCGCAAGCTCAAGGAGAAGCTCGAAGAAGCTGCCAGGAAGAGGGCAGAAGAAGGAGGTGACGCATGAGGAAGATCAGCGGTGCCAACGCACAGCGCATCCTCGAGGCGGCGCCGGCCATCATGAGGAGCCTTGCTTCCGAGCGGGACGCCCTTCTGGAGAAAAACGCCAGCCTCAACGAAGAGGTCACGCGCTATCGCCGGGAGGAGCGCATCCGCAAGGTGGCCGGTCTCGCACACAACCGCAACCTGGCCTCCATGGGTGAGACCGAGGGGGAGAAGGTGGCGTACGTGAGGGAGGCCGTCGAGCAGGGCAAGGACCTGGATGTCATGGAGGAGGCCATCGGGATTTCTGCCCCGAACGGCTCCCTCGGTGGCCTGGGCAACTCTCCTGTGGGGGGTTCCAGGGATTCCGGGTCCGCCCTCGAGTCGTACCTGCGCGGTTGATAAACGGCAAGTGAACGGAAACTGAGAGTTAACAGAGGAGACGAGAACAATGTCAGCAGTCATCGAGACTTTCGTGCTGAAGTCGCCGGTTCTCCAGCTGGAGCGAAGGGACCTGAACCTGAAGGACCCCACCCTGCTGAACCCGGCCAACGCCAACCCGCTCATCATGGGTGAGTTCCTGGAGTTCAGCTCCACCGCGGGGGCCACCAAGCAGGCCATCCGCGCCAGCGGCAGCTACCTGTGCTGGGCCTTCTTCGCGGAGAAGGGCCGGAGCGACACCCAGGCCCTCGGCAAGGCCCCCGTGCTGTACATGGGGCACTACGAGGCGGACACCCTGATCTTCAAGGCCACGGGCCTGACCCACGCCTGCAAGCTGATGGTGGACGACGTGACGTACGGCGGTAAGACGCTGTCCGGCCTGGCGATCCACGGCGGTGGTGCAGATGAGGTCGTGGGCCGTGTCATCAGGCTCCCGGCAAACAACGGCTCCAAGCTGCGCTTCATGCAGCTGATGGTCTGAGCAGGAGGAGAGGAGAAGATCATGTCAAATATCATGGAACTGTTCAGCCAGAAGCTGGAGTCCACTGAGGGCAAAGAGAAGATCGCCGCCCTCGCAGGGGACTGGATCCGCGACAAGCTCCGCGAGGAGTCCTTCATGCGGAAGATCATCCCTGCCCAGCCCATCTCGCGCAACGAGTGCCAGGTGAGCGCCAACCACGACACCCTCATCAAGATGGAGCAGCTCGAGCCGCACAGCCGCGCCATGGCGATGACCTTCCGTGGGCAGCCCGAGGCCCGCTTCATCCGCGCGCCCCGCTGCGAGATCCCCTTCTTCACCATCAGCTCGGAGAAGTTCGAGAAGGTGGAGCAGGAGCTGCTCGCCTACGGCGACATGCCCATCACCAAGATCATCGAGGACAACTCCGGCAAGGACATCCAGGAGATCGAGGACCGCGAGGGCCTGCGCCACGTGGAGGCCGCTGTCCAGGCCCTCCAGGCCGAGGCCAACGGCGTGAGCATCGCGCCCTCGCTCAGCGCCTCCACCCTCCAGGGTGGCTCTCCCCCGGTGGAGTTCTCCGTGGCCAAGGGCGAGCTGGCCCGGGCGGCCACCTCCAACGGTTACCAGCCGTTCGCCATGCAGCGCCCGGACCTGGTCCGGCTGTTCAAGCTGATGGACGGCAACCGTCTCCGCATGGAGATGGTCCTGATGACCGAGGTGGACTACGACGACGTCCTTCAGTGGACCGTCGAGGACTTCGGCGACAAGCTCCAGTCCGAGACCACCGTGGACGGGTACAAGTACAACACCCTGCTGGGGCGTCCGTACACCCGCACCATCAAGACCGACATCCTGCGGCCCGGCAACATCTACGGCTTCGCCAAGCCCGAGTTCCTGGGCAAGTTCTACGTGCTCAACAACACCAAGTTCTACATCGACAAGGTGGCGAACCTGATCACGTGGCAGGCCTGGGAGGACATCGCCATCGGCATCGTCAACATCGCGGCGATCCGCAAGCTGGAGCTCTACTCCGGCGACGCCACGGTCAACGACGCCGACAGCATCCGCTCCTACGTCATCCCCAAGGACGAGGAGGACCTGGGCGCGATCAACAACAAGGTGGACAAGGGCCTGCACTTCCCGCAGGTCTCGCAGTTCTAGTCGTCCTCCGGGCGGCATGAACACCCCGGGGGGCCCAGCCCCCCGGGTTCTTCGGGTTACGGTCGGTGGTGCCAGCCACCCCCTGACCCACATAAAGGCTTCCCCACGGGAGCCTGATGCGGGTACCATTGTACCCAGTTGGAGGACATCATGGCGGACGCCGAAGATCCCAAAGTTGAGGAAGAGCAGCCCAAGGACGAGGAGTTCGAGGACGAGCCCACCTTCCTGAAGGTGAAGAACGTGGTCCGGCGCGTCCAGACCCGACTTCAACGCGTTCGCATGCCCGGGCGGGCCCGGTTCAAGCAGTACATCGGGGACCGAAGGATCCTGCGCGGCCAGCACACCATGATCGACATGGACATGGCGGCCCTCCTGGCGGCCGACCTGGCCTGGAAGATGGAAGCAGGCATCGTCGAGATCTACCTGGAGGACAAGAAGCTGAGTGTGGACGCCTTCCAGGACATGGTGGAGGAGCACACCGGCGAGGAGCCCGACGTGGTAGAGGGGCTCGTAGCGATGCCCGAGCCTGGAGGTCTGCGCCCGCGCGAGTCCACCAAGGCCCAGGCTGTGCAGGACTCCAAGGTCACGGCCGACCAGGATGAGGTGGAGGCCAAGGCCGCCGCGGCCAAGGCCGCCAAGGCTGCCGAAGAGAAGGAGGCTGCTGAGGTGGCCGCCAAGCTCAAAAAGGAAGCCGAGGAAGAGGCGGAGGCCAAAGCTGTGGAAGAGGCTGAGGCCAAGGCCGCCGCGGAGGAGAAAGCCAAGAAGGCTGAGGAGTCCAAGGCAGCGCGCAAGCCGGCGCGCAAACCTCCCACGCGCAGGGCACCCAAGACGACGGAGGAGAAGTAGATGAGGGTCAAAAACGTAGGAACGATCCCCGTGCCCATCGGGCGCGTCGTGCTCTCTCCTGGAGAGGACGCTGAGGTGACTGACGGCGCGTGCTACACCCCCCGTGCACAAGCTCTGCAACAGGAGGGGATTCTCGTGTTCCCCTTCACGGAGTACGTGACGGCTCCCGAGGTGCCTCCCACAGAGGTGGAAGTGGAGAAGGCCGCGCCGGTGGACGTCGAGGTGACAACCGCAGAGGCCTCCCCCAAGGTGGACAGCGAGATCGACAAGGACGACGAGGTTGTGATCGCGGACAAGAAGACCTTGGACAAGAAGGCTGACAAGCCGGGCAACAAGCCGAGCAACAAGTAGGGAACATGGCGCGACAGCTCGACGGATTGGAAGGTGTGGAGGGTCTCTCAGAGGCCTTCGTCACCTTTGTGATCTCGATTCGGGTCTTCATGCGCGACCATCCCGACCTCAATCGTCTCATCTCTGGGGAAGAGAGCACCGACCGGATGATTTGCTGGGCCGTTGTGGACATGCTCTCCGACTTCAGCTCGACACCACCCCTACTTGGCGCGTTCAGTTTGGATGACCTGCTGGACCTCAACGCTTACCGCATGGCCCGATATGGCACGATCTCAGTGCTTCTCGAGTCAGTGGCCATGCTCCAGACGAGGAATCAGCTCAACTTCTCCGACGGCGGGGTCAGCGTGGGCGTGTCGGACAAGGGGCCCCAACTGATGCAGTGGGCTCAGTCCTTCGATGCGAAGTACCAGCAGGCCCGTGACAAGCTGAAGATCGCCCTCAACATCGAGGGCATCATGGGCTCAAGCGGCGTGCACTCTGAGCTGGCCATCGTCAACGGCTTGCTGGCCGCAGAAACAGGAGGCTGATCATGGCGAGCTTCTACGTCAGAGATTTCAACACGGGCATTGAGCTACAGGATTTCCTCAACGACGTCGTGGTAGGCAAGGTCCCCATCAACTTGCCTCTCGATTTGAAGGGCCTGACCTTGGTGTTTACCACACCAGCAGCCACGGTCACCTTCACCGGGTCAGAGATGTACCCGAAGGACATCATCGAGGAGATCAACACGCAGTGCACTGCCCAGGTGGCCCGGGCGCGCAACTACATGCAGGGCAACGGGCAGGACATCCGCGTGGCCCTCGTGAGGGAGAACGACGTGCTGGCCAGCGGCACGGCGATGGCCAAGTTGGGCCTGGTCGCTGTCACCGTGGGGGCCAACAAGATCCCCAAGGCCAACATCATCGCCATCGGCAACAAGGGCGCCAACGGCGACACCTTCATGCTGGTCTACGAGGCCTGATATGAGCGACTTCTTTGATAAAGAACTGCTCGACACCGAGATCCCCTTCCGCTCCGCGGCGGACTTCCTCGTCACCCTGAACAAGGTGGCTGGAGCCGACCCCCACGCGGCCTTCAGGGAGCGTCTCGCTGCGGAGCGCCAGGCGGACAACGACGCTCGCCGCAAGGGCCGGTCCAGCGGAATCTCCCAGGACATCACAGCCAACTTCAGGCACCGGGGCAACCTCCGGCGCACCAAGGGTGAACGGAAGGGCGCCGCGGCCGGCACCGTCCTCGGGGCGGCTCTCGGCAGCAGCTCCATGGTCTCCAAGGCCGTGCGCAGAAATCCCCTGGCCGCTGTTGGAGCCACGGCCCTCGGCTCCCTCATAGGGAGGCAGACAGGCAAGAGCCTGGGCCAGAGCAGCGACCTGGCCCGGATGGAGCCCCGCCAGATCTTCCTGAAGGGGAAGAAGAAGACCGCCTCCCTCTTCCTCAAGATGGCTCAAGAAGCAGGGCTCGACACAGGGGTTGAGGAGCTGCCCCAGATGGCCCCTGAGATGGTTGCACCGGACATGCCACAGGATATGTCCAACGTCGCCGCCTCCCCCGGCCCTCCCGGGCCGCCAGAGGGCGCGCCCATGACGGACGTGGAGCGGGCCATGGATGACATGGCCAAGGACAACCAGATCCAGCACCTCGAGGCGCGCCTGGACCAGGCCCTCCAGGGAGAGCAGGCCGGGCAGCAGATGGCTCAGCAGGCACAGCAGGAAGCCCAGATGGCCCAAGAGCAGGCCATGCAGGCAGGGCAGCAGGTGCAGCAGACCCAGCAGGAAGCGGAGATGGCCCGCCAAGAGGCCCTGGCGGCCAAGGAGGAGGCGTACAACCTCTCCGAGGTGTCCATGCAGACCCGGCAGGCCGTGCAGCAGCTGCGTGAACAGCTTCAGCAGATTGCTCTGACGGACCCCGTTCCTCCCGCGGCGCCGCCGGCGCCGCCAGAGCCACAGCCCGATCCGGCGCAGATGCAGCAGGACCCTGCACAGATGCAACAGGACCCGTCCGGGCAGGACCCCGCAGCTCAGGGGCAGCCCCCCAAGCCCGGGAAGATCCCCAGGGTGACCGAGACCGTCTCGAACACGGTGACCAAGCCCGTGGGCATGCCTGGGGAGGACCCGGCCGCGGCGGAGGCCATCAAGCAGTCCGCTCTCGACCCCGTTCTTCAGGCGCGCCTGATTGGTGCAGCCATCGGTGCCCCCATGGCCGCCGGGATTCAGTCGTTCACCAACCGCCCGGGCAAGTCGGGCAAGTCTGACCGGGAGATTGAGCTGGCCTCAAAGCTGCGGGAGCTCTCGGAGCACAACAAGAACAAGGATCAAGGGGCCACCGGGGACTTCAGGCGCACGATCACACGCGCACAGCTGGACGTCGCCAGAGCTTCGAGAGAGAATCCAAGGCTCGGTGCTGCCCTCGCGGCAGTCACAGGGGCCGGTATCGGCGCCGGAGCAGGACCACACTTGCAAAAGGGCTTTCAAGCCCTCGCCAAACACGTTTCACGAGGAGGATAATCGGATGTCCCTGGATACCTGGCTGAGAGAAGCCAACCGAAGCAGTGAGCTCACCAAGCAGGCCAGCATTCAGCCGACCCTGGACACCATGTCCGTGGACGAGCTGGAGGAGTTCATGGAGAAGGTGGGAATGGCCAATCCCCTCGTGGAGAACGCGCAGTACAGAGCTCCTGTGAAGCTCGCCGCGGTCTCCCCCACCGCCGCCCTTCAGGCGCAGATCCTGTCCGGCTTCATGGACAAGGTCGCCTACCTGGGCCCCGAGGGCATCAGCGCCCTGGCCTTCTCGGCCGCGGACATGCTGAAGATCGCCATGGATCCTTCCCTCCGCTCTGCGATCGACCGCCATGACAAGGGTGTCCCGCAGGGGAAGGTCATGATCACCCCCGCGAACCAGAAGCAGATCAACGCAGATCTGCGCGCGGACAAGAGGGCTCGCGCGAAGGCCCGCGGGCCGAAGGCAAGCCTTCCCCAGGCCTCCTCGGCCCCCAAACGGGGCGCCGGAACCCAGAGCCTCTTCGACGCGGCCAACGACATCACCACGGGCAGGAAGAAGCCGCCGGCGCCGGCGGTGCGTGAAGAGGTGAAGAAGGCTGTGGAGACCATCACGGAGGCCCCCAAGACCACGACACCCAAGGCCAAGGCTCCGCACCTTACGGTCATGCCAGGAGGCAAGTCCTCCAGCACGGCCGCGAGCAAGGCAAGCAAGGTCCTCCAGTGGGCCGGTGGCAACAAGGGCAAGCTCCTCGGTGGCGCCGCGGCACTGGCGGCGGCCGGCGGTGGCACGGCAGCGTACCTCAACCGGAAGAAGCTGTTCGGCAGCGGCCGGTAGGTAGCGCCAGGTGTGCCAAACATTGCGTTCACGAACCTTCGGGTCAGGTCGTTCACTCTTGACCGGCTGATACTCTTCTGGGAGATCGAGAACACCCCCCTCGACCCCCTGGACTACGACTGGTACGTCGAACGCTCCGAGAGCGCGCGAGGCCCCTACGACAACATCGCGGGCCCCTTCCAAGACCGCTACCGCTTCATCGACCACCGAGTTGACCTCCTGCACCGCTGGCGCACGATCTTCTACCGCATCAAGAGCGTGCGAAAGGCGGACACCTCCGACGTCATCTACTCTGAGCCCGCCCGCATGGCGGCCGAGCCAGACCTGATCGCCACAGAGATCCGAGTGCAGGAGCAGGTTCTCTTCCAGGAGTACATCGGGCGGAGGTGCTGGTTGTTCCCCGCGCGCACCTTCGGGCAGCACTGCCCCACCTGCTGGGACCCCACGCTGCGTAAGAGCAAGAGGTCCAGGTGCCCCACCTGCTACGACACAGGTTTCGCCGGCGGGTACATGCACCCAATAGAGTGCTGGGTACAGATTGAGCCTTCTCCCAAGAGCACACAGCCCATGGGGGTGGGGGAGACGCAGCAGTCGAACACCAATGGGCGACTCTCTGCCTTCCCCCCTGTGAAGCCGCGGGATATACTGGTGGAGCCGGAGAACAGACGTTGGAGAATTGTCACAGTAAGCAGCACGGAAAGGCTTCGGGCCACGTTGAGGCAGGAGATCAGCTTGCACGAGATCACGCCGGGGGATGTGGAGTTTGATATCCATATCAACATCGACGACCTCGCCTCGCTGAAGCCGAGCCCGGAGAGGAACTTCACCAATCCCCAATGCTTGGGTGCCTTGAGCGGTGCCAGGCTCTCAGGAGTTTTTTGATGGACCCCACAACCCTCGCGGCTTTTGGAGATGAGCTGGAGAAGATCTCCGGGATAAAAAGAGCGCTCAGGCTGGGGGACTCAATTTTGCGGAAGGGTGGGGACCAGGCCCCCAAGAACCTAATTGAAGCGGGCGTCCGCGCCGGAGATAAGGCACAGCGAGCACTGATTAAGAGAAAAATTAGTCCTGTGGGGTACGCACAGAAGCACCAGACAGACAAACAGCGCCACAACCTGTTTAAAGTGATGTTCTCCAAGACCGCTCAGCAGACTCCAGCGGGCCCGGCGGACAAGGACCGCATCACCAAGAACAAGGTGAAGGCTCTCCTTCGCCATGGGGCGGTTGGTGCGGCTGGCGCTGGCCTGGGGATGGGCACCTTCGGTCTGATGGGCAGGCCACTCAAGAAGGCGCTGATGAACACGCGGTTCGCAAAGCACACCCCGGGCAAGGCACTGCGTGTCGGGATGGGCCTGGCCGCTGGTGCTGGTGGCGTAGCAGCTCTGGGCCAGAGCGCCTGGAGCAGGGAACTGATGGACAGGGTCTCGGAGAGCGACAAGGGATGAGAGATCTGGGAACAGGGTCTCCCGTGCAGGCGCCTGAGGCGTCGGAGTGGAGAGACGCGCCGGTCACAGCGCTGAGGAAGACGTTTGTTGCCTTCCTACAGGCCCTGTACGGCTTTTCTGAGCGGGGGGAGTTCCTTTGGACCCCAGGCTCTGACTCTGAGATCTTCATCACGGACGAGAACCCCATCCGTCTCAAGGACGTAGGCCAACGCCCCGCCATCAATACCGTGCGAGGCCCCATGTCCTGGGCCAACCTGACCATCGGGGGGCAGCAGTCAGTGCCCATGCCTGGGCGCCAGAAGAAGTTCACGGACCTCGTCAGCACCACCATGAGCATCAACCACTGCTCCAGGAACGACCTGGAATCAGAGCAGTTGGCCTGGGTCACCGCCAACCATTTTTGGATGCTGGCAGAGATCCTGACCAAAGAGCCCATGATTCATAGGATTGCTCCCCCCTCTATCGGGTCCCCGTCACCAGCTGGCGCCATTGTTCAGGGGGACACGGAGGGGGAGTGGTTCAACACCTCGGTGGCCATCCCGACCTTCTTGCAGGTCTATGGCTCCGTGACGACAAAGAATCAGCACCACATGCTGCGGGAGATCCGCTTGCGAGTGGACCAGATCCGCACGACCCCTGAGTTCACACAGGTACGGGAGATGACCGCGAACAACGCGATCATGCCCCCGAGGTTCCCACCGAGGACGCCAGCACGGCCGGGGCTGACAGGACTGGACATCACAATCAAGGTCAAGGAATAAGGAGCGAGTCATGACGACCCAGTACGCCGAATTGGACAAGCCCGGGATCCAGGTCATCCAGAAGTTTGCCACGGTCTCAACCACGGTTGTGACCCCCACCCTGGTTCCGTTCGTGGTGGGGCCGTGCTACCAGGTCCTGGAGGCCTACGCTCTGGACTCCTCCGGGAACCAGATCCTCAACTCCGACGCCGCGCTGGTGCTGCCGGCGATCATCACGTCGGCGGTCAAGGGCCCCTACCTCACGCTCGATGGCAAGACCCTGAAGCTGAGCTACAAGGGCGGGCCCACCTGGTCGGTCACGTTCGTGGACAAGGGCGCCGTCGGCCTCACCGCCTCCCAGGTGAAGGACCAGATCAACTCGGCCACCATCAAGCCGAGCGGCTGGGCTCCTTATGTGGTGACGAAGGGCTCGGACACCTACCTGATGCTCCGCACCACGGGCACGGGGGACACCGAGTCCCTCCAGATCTTGGACGGGGACGCCAACGCCCTGCTGAGCCTGGCCGACTACTGGATGGCCTACGGGAAGGGGACCTACAAGCAGGACAAGGTCTACGTCCCGCAGCGTGTGTTCCCGGACCCTCGCAACCTGGGCACCCAGCTGGACTTTGACGAGAGCACCATCCGCGTGTTCCTCAACGGAGGTCAGAGCGTGGTCCTGGACGAGGTGAAGCGCACCGAGACCTTCCTGCGCCGCGGCTTCAAGAGCTCCGTCGAGGGGGGCTCCGCCATCACCTTCCCTTCGGTGGCCTTGGCCACGAAGAAGCTGGCCCTGACCCTCAAGAAGGCCGCCACGGAGAAGAGCTACACCTTCGCCAGCGAGTTCTTCGCCATGTCGGGCTACCTGGTGGTGGCTCCGAGCGCGGCGGACACGGTCATGGCCAACTGGGGTGGTGCGGACCCCAACGACAAGACCTTCAAGATCAAGATCGGTGGGACCACCGTGTCGAAGACCTGGACTTCGGCCCCGGCCGACCTGGACGCCGTGGTCACCGATATCAACGCTGCCTCCATGGCCGCCACCGGCTACGCCTGCTGCTACCGCTCCAACGCCAGCGGCGTATACAGCGCCGCTGGAACCTACCTGTCCTTCCTGGCCGGCCATGACACTGGCGCGGGCATCCTCGGGGACAACACCCACATCGAGCTGATCTACGAGGCGGCCAAGAGCGCCTGGGCCGCCGCGGGCATGACTGGCACCTCCAACGTGGCGGACAGCCTGGTCAACGCCATCAACGTGGGCTTCGCCGGCGCTGTGCTGGCTGCTGAGACCGTGGCCGGCTCCAAGATCCTGCGGCTGACCTCGGACGAGGGCTACATCAAGGTGGGGACTGACCTGCTGAGCACGGG
Organism: uncultured bacterium; assembly: GCA_937910695.1. Lineage (GTDB taxonomy): Bacteria > Krumholzibacteriota > Krumholzibacteriia > LZORAL124-64-63 > LZORAL124-64-63 > CALEMW01. The sequence continues at coordinate 3,065 of CALEMW010000041.1, read as the reverse complement.
CAACACCCTGCTGAAGCTCACTGCCAGCACGGAGCGGTACTGCCTCGAGGCGCGTGATGACAGCGACGGGGACACCCAGTCCCCCGTCATCCGCTGCTACGGGGAGGACTTCACCGCGGCCGAGGGGGCTGCTGTGCTCACGGGCTCCAAGGTGCTTGGCATCGGGGACCTGCACGGCAAGACCCTCATCTGCTCTGAGGACGGCGCCTACAACCAGGAGATCACCTTCGAGTGTGGGGCCATCGTCCCGCCCATCGCGTACACCGCTCCGGGCGCCATCACGGACAAGATCGGCCTGATTGTCAACGGCGTGAGCAAGGTCGTGACCTTCAACGTCGGTGGGGCGGTTCCCGCGGACATCGCTGACGCCATCAGCGACATCAACAACACCGTGGGGCAGACGGTTTGCTACCGCTCTCTCGTCACGGGCGTGGCTGACGCGGCGGGAACCTTCATCGCCTTCCAGGTGGGCGGGGCCACCAAGGTCGACGGCAGCACCATCGCCATCGACGTGAGCGCCTCCACCTCCTCGGGCTGGGTGGCCATGGGCTTCGGCATCTCTGGTGAGTTCGCCATCGCCGAGGACGTCAAGCAGGTGTACGCCAACCCGCTGGTGTGCGGCGACTCCTCCTACTCGGGCCCGACCACCAACAAGCTGGCCCTGTACATGGGCGGCATCGTGAAGGTGGTCACCTTCGCGACCCCGGCTGACATGGCGGCCATGGCTGCTGCCATCAACACGGCGGTGGGCAAAATCGTCTCGTACCCCTGCACCTCCGTCGGGCTCTACGACGCCGCAGGCACCTACATCGCGTTCCAGTCCGGCGGGGCCTCCCCCAAGGACGGTGTGGTGTACCCCATCGAGCAGGGGACCACGGCCGGCGTGTGGGCCACCACCCTGGTGCTGACCGCTGGCACCGCGTACTACCCACCCCAGACGACCCTTCTGGCGAAGATCAACGCCACCATGGGGGCGGCTTCCGCCACCATGTACCAGGGCAAGCTGCGCCTGAGCTCCACGGACACCGGCGAGGAGTCCAAGTACGAGGTGGCCAAGGGCACGGCCAACTCCACTCTGGGCCTGACTGACAACTCCTACGCCAACGGCGCCCCCTTCAAGCCTCAGGTGGGTGACGCGCTGTACGCGGAGAACGCGCTGGTCGGGTACATCCAGGTGGTGGGCCCGGGCGGGGCGGTCACGGACCTCCGGATGGACCGGGAGGTGGCGTACAGCGCCTTCAAGAAGACCTACTGGACCATCGTGGCCCAGAACATCCCGTCCACGCTGCCTGCCACGCGCCCGACCCCGAACCTGGTGGTCAACACCGCTGGTGACGTGCAGATCAAGCATGACCTCATCCGGGACGTCAAGGGCGTGCCCACGGCCACGGCGGCCAACTCGATGTTGCTGATCTACAAGGGCCTGCGCCTGGACGTGACGCCCAAGGCGACCAGCCCCGGGCTGCTCACCTACGAGGGCACCACGGAGATCGCCGCGGCGCTCAAGCCGATCACCAGCGACAACCCCCTGGGTCTGGGTCTGCACTTCGCGTCCCTGAACGCCCCGGGTGTCTCCGTCTCCGGTCTGGGTGTGGATGCGGTCTCCAGCCCCTTCCCTGGCGGCACTGAGGGTGCTCACTCCCGGGCGGCCACCTTCGTGGAGGCGCATGAGATCTACGCCATCGCGCCGCTGTCCCAGGAGAAGGAGATCCACGACCTGTGGCGGACGCACGTCTACAACATGTCTCAGCCCGACGAGTCGGGTGAGCGCATCGTCTTCATCAACCCGAAGATGCCCGTGGAGAAGCTGCCGAAGCTGGTGGCCTCCGGCACCGACGGGGACTACGTGACCACCAACACCTTCGACACCAAGGTGACGGGCCTGTCCCAGGCCCTGCTGGCGGCCGGCGTGGATCCCAACAACATCCAGGCCTCGGACGGCGTGTACCTGGACATCTCGCTGGACACCAAGAAGTACAACATCAGCGGGCTCAACGGCACGCAGGTCACCATCCGGACCACCTTCAGCCCGGGTGAGAACGACGACGCGTACTACTCCGCCGTCAACCTGCCCATCACCTTGATCTCGGAGACCTTCTCCCTCAACGTGCGTGGCGCCAAGCTGCTGGACACCAACGGGCTGCCGGACTACCTGGCCCGGGCCAAGGCCTACGTGGACCTGGCCAAGACCTACAAGTACCGCCGGGTCACCCTGGTGGCCCCGGAGGCCTGCGCGGCCAGCATCGGAGGCACCGAGCAGCAGCTTGAGGGGTACTACCTCTGCGCCGCCCTGTCGGGCATGACGGGGCAGCAGCCCCCGCAGCAGGGCTTCACCAACTTCCCCATCACCGGCTTCACCCGGGTCATCGGGTCGAACGACAAGTTCTCCAAGAAGCAGCTGAACATCGGCGCCGGCGGTGGGGTGTTCTGGGTGGTGCAGGACCAGGCGGGCAGCGCGGTCTACGGCCGCCACCAGCTGACCACCGACACCTCCACCATCGAGAAGCGTGAGCTGTCCATCAACAGGGTGGTGGACTACGTCTCGAAGTTCATGAGGATCGGGCTCCGGACCTTCATCGGCCGGTTCAACATCACCCAGTCCTTCCTGGACACCATCTCGGCAGTCATCAAGGGCCAGCTGCTCTTCCTGGCGGACGCTGGCATCATCATCGGCGGCGAGGTGGTCCACATCAAGCAGGACCCGACGAACCCTGACACCCTGCTGGTGCAGGTCCTGCTGGATGTCCCCTACCCCTGCAACTACATCAAGCTGACCTTGGTTGTTTGACGCCTGTAGTACAGCTCTTGCTGGGGAGAGTTTGAAATGGACCAAATTATGCTGAACGGGCTCCTCGATGAGCTTGAGAAGATTGCCTTCATGCCAGGCGTCGGCGGGAGCATCGCCGGCTACCTGGCTCAAGGTGACCCAAAGGCTACTGAGCGCTCCGGCTTCTGGCGTGGTGCGGGCGGTGGGGTTTTGGGCAGCGTCCTGGGAGGTACTCTCGGGGGTTTGACAGGGAACTCCGGGCTGGCGGCCCTCGGTCTGGTGGGCGGGGGGACATCGC
>CALEMW010000040.1 GCA_937910695.1 uncultured bacterium | reverse complement strand
CTTCGCTCATCCGCATCGAAGCCGACGAGGTGACCTACAACCTTCACGTGCTGCTGCGGTTCGAGTTGGAGCGGGCCCTGTTCCGGGGCGATGTCGAGGTCGCGGATTTGCCCGCCCTGTGGAACGAACGCATGACCGCCTATCTGGGCGTGACCCCGGAGAACGACAGCGAAGGCGTGCTCCAGGACATCCACTGGTCGTTCGGGGCACTCGGCTACTTCCCTACCTATACCCTCGGCAACATCTACTCGGCGACGATGTTCGCCGCCGCCGGCCGCGCCCTGCCCGATCTCGACGCCAAGATCGCGTGCGGCGACCTGGGCCCGTTGCTCGACTGGCTGCGCACCAACGTGCACGCCCACGGCCGCCGCTGGACCGCCTCGGAGCTGTGCCGTCAGGCCACGGGCACGGGGCTGGACTGCACCGACTTTCTTGACTACCTGCGCGCCAAGTTCGGCGCGCTGTACGCATCCTGACGGGAGATCGCTTTGCCCAAGAAGTCTGCACCCAAGAAGGACCAGCAGGAGATCGACTTCTCAGCGCCGACGTCCGCGCCCGCCGCGAAGGCGAAGCCCAAGCCGGCGCCGCCCAAGGCCGCGGCCAAACCGACCGTGCGGAAGAAGACACCTGCGATCTCCGTGATCAGCCGCATCGACCAAGAAGCCGCTTCGGTGCGGACCACCATCCTCAAGGGCGACAAGCCGTCCATGCGCTTCCCCGTACGCTCGCTGCAGAATGTGAAGTACCAGCCCAAGGTCGGCTACTTCGAGCTGCGCGGTAAGGAGAAGGAGCGCACGCTCACAGTCAGCACGGTCAAGACCTTCGCCCAGACCTTGAAGATGATGTCGTTGTCCAAGGAACTTGTGCAGACCGACGACATCGCCACCAAGCGAGAGGCGTACTACGTGAGCAAGAACTGGGGGGACGCCCGGTTCAAGGAGCAGCCCGAGTCGGACACGGTGATGGAGGACGTCGAGGCGTTCTTCGCCGTGAACCGCGAGCAGCTGGGCTTCGTGCCCGAGGAGAAGGGCGGCGACGTGGCCGGCAAGCTCGTGGTCATCGACCACGACCGCGACACCGGCGAGGAGCTGCGCATCGACTGCACCAAGTTCGGCAGCGGCGCCTACTCGGTGCCCATCACGGTCGAAGACCTGCGTTTCGAGACCGACGCCAAGTTCATCCTCTGCATCGAGACCGCCGGTATGTTCCAGCGTCTGGTCAAACACAACTACTGGAAGAAATCCGAGTGCGTGCTGATCTCGCTGGGCGGCGTGCCGACCCGCGCCTGCCGCCGCTTCGTGCGGCGCCTGAGCGACGAGATGCGCATTCCGGTCTACGTGTTCGTGGACGGCGACCCCTACGGATTCTCCAACATCTACCGCACCCTGAAGGTGGGCAGCGGCAACGCGGCGCACCTCAACGAATTCTTCTGCGTGCCCCAGGCGAGTTTTCTGGGCATCACGCCCCAGGACATCATCGACTACGACCTGCCGACCCATCCGCTCAAGGACGTGGACATCAAGCGGGCCAAGGACGCTCTTAAAAACGACCCCTTCATCCTCCATCACAAACCCTGGCAGCTGGCGTTGCTCAAGATGATCAAGATGGGAGTCCGTGCGGAGCAGCAGGCCCTCGCAAAGCACGGCCTCAACTACGTGATCGACGAGTACCTGCCCCGCAAGCTGGCCGACACCAAGGCCTTCCTGCCCTAGGAGACGTCATGAGAACCGTTCGTACAACATTCGCTCTGTTCGTTCTGATCGCCTTGATCTCCGGCTGCGCCACAACCGGCCCCGGCGGAGAACGCAGTCTGATCCTCATCGACACCCCGACCGAGATCCAGATGGGTCTCGAATCCGACCGCGGCATCCGCGCCGAATACCCGGTCCTGCAGGACGAAGCGTTGGCCTCCTACGTCCGCGAGATCGGTGCAGCGGTGGCGGCCTACAGTTCGCGCACCGACGTGGAGTACACCTTCACGGTTCTCGACAGCGACGTCGTGAACGCCTTCGCCGCGCCCGGCGGCTTCGTCTACATCACCACCGGACTGTTGGCCCTCGCCGGCGACGAGGCCGAAGTGGCCTGCGTGCTTTCTCACGAGGTGGGCCACGTGATCGGCCGCCACTCGGTGCGCTCCATGCAGAGCGCCATGGGAATGCAGGTCGCCGCCGAACTCGTGCTGGGCGAGGACAACGCGGCCTGGGGCCAGGTCGCCGGTCTGGGCGCCGGCCTGTTCATGATGAAGAACAGCCGCGACCACGAATTCCAGGCCGACCAGTTCGGCGTGAAGCACGCCGTGATGGCGGGCTACGATCCCGACGGCATGATCCGTTTCTTCGAAAAATTGGTGGAGATGCACGGCTCCGGCCCGGGCGGCGTGGCCGGCTGGCTGAGCACTCATCCCGACACCAACGAGCGCATCGACCGCGCCCGCCTGGAGATCGAGACCTACGACATGAACGGCCACCCCCGGAACCGTCACACCGACCGGTACCTGAGCCGCACCACCTCCCTGCGAGGCTGACCTGAACCCGAACTGGAGACCTCTGTGCGCAGCATCCTCGTCGTCGCCCGACGGCACCTGTTTCCCGGCCTCAGCCCCCAGGGATTCCTTCCCGGGGAGGCGGTCGATCTCGACGCTCTCGGCGAGCACCTGTTCTTCGCCGAGCGTGACTACATGGAGCACTGCTCCCACTACAAGCAGATCATTCCGTATCTCGTGCTGGCGCGCGGCGGGTCATCCAGCAATGGCGACGACGAGCGCGTGCTGTGCTACCAACGCAAGACGAAGCATACCGAACAACGCCTCGGCGGTTTGTGGTCGGTGGGCTTCGGCGGGCATATCGAGCCCATCGACCGCGAGGCCCCCGAGGTGGCGGCGCACGGGTTGATGAAGGCGTCGGCTCTGCGGGAGCTGGTCGAGGAGACCGGGTTCACCGTGGGCGGCGACGCGCTGCGCGCCGTCGGGTTCATCAATTCGGATGTGAACGACGTTTCGAGCGTGCACTTCGGCGTGGTGTTCCGGATTTCTCTGGACGAGGTGGCGGGTTCGGATGATGAAGTCATCGCGACGGTGATGGCACAGGCGGAGCCGCATCAGGCACGGTGGGTGAAGGCGGCGTATCTGCCGGGGATGACCTGTGAGGGGGACGGGCCCAGCGGGGGGTCGTTTGAGGATTGGTCGAGGATCGTGGTGGCGGGGGTATTCTGATCACCACTGACCACGGCTCGATCTCTCGCCCGCCCAGACCGGCACTCTGCGTGCCGGTCTTTTCCTTCCTGATTCCAGACTCCTTCCGACCTGTTATCTCTGGATGCAATTTCACATTGAACGCCAGCCTCTTCGTTGATTACATTCGCACCATCGCGGACGGAGCACCCCTCCGCCCGATCCCGGGATCTCCAGAACCTCAAGAGGAGTGATCGTCATGGTCAGCAAGATCGGACTCGTAGGCGGCGGACAGATCGGCGGCGTGCTGCTGTCGGACATCGTCTCACGCGGGCTCGCCCGCGAAGTGGGCCTGGTGGACGTCAAGCCCCCCGCGCTGGCCGAAGGCAAGTGCCTGGACGTGGCCGAGGGTTCGCCGGTCATCGGCAGGGACTTCGCCTACTCCGCATCGAAGGACTTCAGTGCTCTGAAGGGCGCCCAGTACGTCATCAACACCGCCGGCGTGCCCCGCACCAAGCGGCCCGACGGCACCATGCCCACGCGCGAAGAGCTGCTGACGATCAACCTGTCGATCACCGACGCCGTCGCCGCGGGCATCAAGCGCTATTGCCCCAAGGCCACGGTCATCTCCATCGCCAACCCGCTGGACGCCATCGTCTATCGGCTGTACCAGAAGCTGGGCATCAGCAAGAACAAGCTCATCGGCATGGCCGGCGTGCTCGACTCGGCCCGCTACCGCTACTTCGTGGCCCAAGAGGCCGGCGTGTCGGTGGAGAACGTCGAGGCCATGGTCCTGGGCGGTCACGGCGACACGATGGTGCCCATCCGCAGCGCCTGCCGCGTGGCCGGCATGCCGGTGGAGCAGTTCGTGTCGGCCGGCGCACTGAAGAAGATCGAAGACCGCACGCGCAAGGCCGGCGGCGAGGTCGTGGGTCTGCTGGGCAGCGGCTCGGCGTTCGTCAGCCCGGCGTGGTCGGCGCTGGAGATGCTCGAGGCCATTATCTACGACAAGAAGAAGATTCTGCCCGTGTGCACGCTGCTGGAGGGCGAGTACGGCGTGAAGGGTCTGTTCGTGGGCGTGCCCGCGGTGATCGGCGCCGGCGGCGTGGAGAAGATCATCACGGTGAAGATGACCGCCGAGGAGAAGAAGCTGTTCAAGAACAGCGTCGCGGCGGTGCAGAACACGGCCAACGAGGTCGACAAGCTGACCAAGGCCCTGGCCAAAAAACCCGCGAAGAAACTGGCCAAAAAGTAGGTTTCGAAGCGATCGATCCGACGACCCCCGGCCTGCGCGGGGGTCGTTGTCGTTTTTGCAGGAATATGGTACAATATTGGCCCCCGCTAATGAATGATCCCGTCGTCCGTTCCCTGAACTCGGTACGGTCCTTGGAGGCTTACATGCGCCACGCCATCGCTCTCGCCCTGATCGCCGCGATCCTGATCCCGGCGGCCGCCGTCGCACGCCAGGACGTCCCCGTCTATTCGCTGATCCGCGTGGACATCACGCCGCCCGCCGACGACGCGGCTCTGTTGTCGAATCCCAATCTCGACATTGCAGCCCACAAGCCCGGCAGCTACATGGATATCGTGGCCCAGCCCCGGGACGTGGAATGGTTGCGTTCGGTGGGCGCCGTCTTCGATGTCGTGCAGCCGGACATGGCGGCCCACTACGCGGCCCAGTACGATGAGAAAGGCGCCAACTTCGGCATCTTCCACAGCTACAGCGAAATCACCGACTGGCTCGACCTGCTGAACACCACCTACCCCAACGTGGTGAGCGCCAAGTGGAGCCTCGGTCTGAGCGGCGAGGGACGCGACCTGTGGTGCGTGCGCGTGTCCGACAATCCCGAGATCGACGAGGGCGAACCCGAGATCCTGTTCGACGGCATGCATCATGCGCGGGAGATCATGGCCTCGGAGACGCCGATGATGCTCATCGAGCATCTCGCCTCCAACTACGGCTTCGATCCCGCGATCACCTGGCTGCTGGACAACCGCGAGATCTACGTGGTGCCCGTGGTCAACCCCGACGGCTTCGTCTACAACGAGACCACCGATCCCGCCGGCGGCGGCATGTGGCGCAAGAACCGCCGCAACAACGGCGGCGGCAGCTACGGCGTCGACCCCAACCGCAACTATCCCTATGAGTGGGTCGGACCGGGCAGCAGCACCGACCCCTGGAGCGAAACCTATCGCGGCCCCTCTGCGGGCAGCGAGCCCGAGGTGCAGGCCATGATGGCGCTGGTCAACGCCCATGCCTTCGTCACGTCGCAGAGCTTCCACTCATACAGCAACCTGACGCTCTATCCTTGGGGCCACACCCTGACGCCTTCGCCCGACGCGTCGATATTCATCGCCATGGCCGCCATCATGACCCGTGAGAACGGCTATGCGCCGGGCACGGCGCCCGAACTGCTCTACGAAGTGAACGGCGGCTCCTTCGACTGGGTCTACGGCGCTCAGACCGAGCACGCCAAGTGCTATGCGTTTTCCAACGAGATCGGCGGCGGCGGCGACGGTTTCTGGCCTCTCGAGTCGCGTCGTGAAACCCTGTTCCAGGAAAACCTATGGCCCTCGCTGTATCAGATCATGGCGGCGGGCGCCTATGTCGAGGCACACACGCCTATGGTCGTGGGCGGCGACGGCAACGGCTCGCTGAACGCCGGCGAAACGGCCGGCCTCTCCTTCACCCTGGAGAACCTCGGTGTGGGTGCAGCGGTGAGCGCACTGGACGTGGTGCTGACCTGCGACGACCCCTACCTGACCTTCGTTGAGAACGCCCGCAGCCTGGGCGGCCTCGGCGTCATGGGTAGCCAGGATCTGGCTGCGGCTCCGTTCATGGTCGAGATCGACGCCGCCTTGCCGGCGAGCCGTGCGATCAAGGTGACCGTCACGGTCACCGCCGACGGCGTGGTCACCACCTACGGCCTGACCTACCCCGCCGGTTCGTCCAGCATACTCTTCTCCGACAACTTCGACATGAGCACCGCCCAGTGGGCCATGACCGGTACCTGGGGCTCCACCGGTGCCCAGTACCATTCGCCAAGCTCGAGCCTGACAGACTCCCCGAGCGGCTCCTACCTGGACGAGACACAGACCTCGGCCACGACCGTCGCACCCATCACCCTGCCCGGCGGCGGCGAACTGACGTTCTGGCACAAGTACGACATCGAGAACAACTGGGACTACGGCTACGTGCGTGTGTCGACCGACGGAGCATCGTGGTCGACCCTGGCGACCTACACCGGCACCAGCACCACCTGGAGCAAGCAGACGGTTGATCTGGGCGCCTTCAGCGGCCAGAACATCTATCTACGTTTCGAGCTTGAAACGGACTACTCGGTCACCCGGGACGGTTGGTACGTCGACGATGTCATCATCACCGGCTCCGGTTCCCTGAACGGCCTGCCTCCTGCTCCGGCGCTGATCTCGCCGCTGGTCATCGCGGCCGTCGGCGCCACGCCCGAACTCGTGGTCGCCGAAAGCGTCGACCCCGAGGGCGATCCCGTGACCTACGGATTCCGCGTCTATGCGGACGCCGAGTTGACCCAGCTCGTGGCCTCCGCTTCGGGCATCGCAGCCTCCGGCGGTCAGGCGGCTTGGACGGTCTCCCCCGCCCTGACCGACGGCGACTACTGGTGGCGAGCCTTCGCTGCCGATACCATCGAGTGGGGGTTGATGGGCGAAGTCGGCAGCTTCACCGTCACGACGACCACCGGCGTAGGCGTAGCCGTGGGCGGCTTCGATCTGCGAGTGATCTCGGCCACGGGCGGCCGCGGCGCCGAACTCATGCTCCAGATGCCCAGCGCCGGCGACCTGCGCGTGGACGTGTACAACGCCCGCGGCCAGATCGTGCGTACGCTCGCCAGCGAATCGGTCAGCAGGGGCGCCTATCCCCTGAGCTGGGACGGCTGTGACGCCACCGGACGGATCGCCGCCAGCGGCATCTATTTCGTACGCGCACAGACCGGCAAGACCCTTGCCACCCGACGCGTTTTGATGATCCGCTGATCAACATCCCGTCCGGAGCCTTGCACTAGGCTCCGGACGGCGATAGGATCCTTCCACAGCCGGGCGGGACGCCTGCTAGTCAGACGCTGCCGCCCGGTTTCTTCGATCATCAACTCCCAGACGTGGAGCCCCGACGCGATGACCATCCAGGATAATCTCCTCCGCATTGTCGCCGCTCCGGCCGACGGGTCCGGTCTCGACATCGTCATCGTTTCTACCACCACCATGGACCAGGAAACCTTCTGGCAACATCGCCTCGAAGCAGGACGTGGATACGTCTGCCGCTGCGACGCCCTCGTTCTGGCCGTCACCGAGGATTGGCCGGGCGGCGCCGGCAACGGTCTGGGCACGCTCTACGCCCTGCAGACCGCAGCCCTCAAGGCCAGCACGATGTTCGGCCGCGATCTGATGGCCGAGCTGAACGAAGGCGCCGCGGTCGGGCTGTACCACACAGCCGGCAAGGGTACACGCCTGGCCCCGCTACCCGGCGGCGAGGGAAACAACAAGCCGGCAGTCAAGCTGCCCGCCTCCGTCAAGATCGACGGGCACCCGGAGCCCATGACCATCCTCGAGGCGGTCATCCGCCAGACCGCCGTCTACGCTCACGGACGGCGTGGTCGCGTGGGTGTGTTCTGGGGCGACCAGGTCTTCATCCCCTCCAATCCACCACCGGCGACGACCACTCATCATGTCGACATCCTGGCCAGCCTGGGCCCCATGCCCGACAGCGACGCCTGGACCGCCCGCGGGCTCGAGCGCTATGGGCTGATCGCCGTCGGCGCCACAGGCGACGCCGTCCAGGTCGAGAAGGTCGACCACGCCACGGCCAACGGACTCGTTCAGAATGGTGTGATCGCAGTCGAAGGCGGCATTGGCGTCAGCCTGGGATCATTCAGCATATCGGCCGCCATGACCACGGCGCTGCTCGACGAATTCGCAGACGAACTGGCGGCCAAGACCGAGAAGCTGGATACCGACCCCCACTTCTGGATGCCCATGACCCTGGATGCGGCCACCTACCGCACCATGATGAACGCAAAGGGCGTCGCTTCCGCCCAGGCCGACAGCCATTACGCCCGCATGCGGATCTTCCTCGACCGTCTCGTCGAGTCTCATCCCGAAGCGGGTGTCTTCGGCTGCGTCGACATCGGCGCAGACGGCTGGTGGTGGGATTACGGCACCATCGGCGGCTATCTCGGCAACAACCTGAAACTGCTGGGCGACGACGCCGAAGCCGCAGGCATGCGCAGCTTCTTCGGCTTGCAGGAGACGACAGCCCCCGCCGGTCTCGAACTGAGCGGCGGCAGCGTGCTGATCGACTGCAGCATCCGGACCGGACACGTGCACGGCTCGGTGTTGGTGGGAGTCCGAGCCGACCGCATCGAAACCAGCGGCTCGGTCATGGTGAACGTGACCTGCCCCAGTATCCGCGGCGACGAACTGCTGCTGTACAACGTGCCCGAAGCCAACCCCATGAATCTGGATTCCGGCACCGTGCGTACCGACGCCTTCCTGCCGGAACGAGGCCGGCTCACCCTTTGGAGCCGCACCGATCGCGATGGGAAGGACGACTGGCATGAGCGCCTGCCCGGCAACGCCCTGAGTTGGGACGAACTCCACACAGCGAACACCGAGGCCGATGCCGCGGAGGTCGCAATGATGTCCCGGGAAGCCTTCGCCCGGCTGCGGGAGGACCAATGGCGATCCTGAGACTCGAAAACGAGATCATGAATTACGCCTGGGGCTCCCGCGAGGATATCGCAGCCCTGCAGGGACGGCCCGTACCATCGCCCCGCCCGGAAGCCGAGCTTTGGCTGGGTGCCCACCCCAAGGCGCCGTCGCGAGTCGACGGACGTCCTCTCGACGACATCATCGCCGACGACCCTGTTTCCGCACTCGGAGCCGCGGCCGACGCCTGCAACGGACGCCTGCCCTTCCTCTTCAAGCTGCTGGCTGCCGCAGAACCTCTCTCTCTCCAAACGCATCCGAGCCGCACCCAGGCCCGGGCCGGATACGCCCGAGAGAACGCCGCCGGCGTTCCCCTCGACGCTCCTGACCGCAACTACCGCGACGACAACCACAAGCCCGAGATCATCTGCGCCCTGAGTGAATTCTGGGCGCTGAACGGTTTCCGCCCCCGCGACGAGCTGCTGTCCCTGTTGAAGGCCGCCGATCTCGTCGAGATCGCTCCCGAAATCGCAGCGTTCCGCACCGGAGCCGGCCCAGACGCTCTGCGCACCTTCTTTGCAGCGTTGATGTCCCTGCCTCAAGAACGCATCACCAGACTCAACGCGGGTCTGTTCGCTGCCGCCGACGGCGGCCTCGCCGACCACCTCGAGGGTTCCTGGCTGCGCCGAGTCCACGACCGTTATCCTCATGACGCGGCCGTCATCGCGGTTCTGCTGCTCAACCTCGTCCGCCTTGATCCCGGGCAGGCCATGTTCTCTTCAGCCGGCAAACTCCACGCCTACCTCAGCGGTTTCTGCGTGGAATTGATGGCCAACTCCGACAACGTGCTGCGCTGCGGTCTGACCCCCAAGCATGTGGACCTTGACGAGCTGTTGGCGACTCTCACCTTCGATGCGACACCATCGACGGTGATCGAACCGGAGGCCGGCGTCTATGCCGCGCCGACCGACGAATTCGAACTGACCGGCATTCGGGTGCGACCCGAGGCCCCCTGGCGCTCGACGGCCGACCACGGCTTCGAGATCCTCGTGGCGGTGCGCGGCGAGGGCATGCTCGACGGCGAAAACCTGAGATCCGGTGAAGCTCTGGCCGTGACGGCCCACCACGGCCCCTACGGGTTGACCGGCGATCTGGATCTGTTCAAAGCGGAAGCCAGACCCGACCACACCCGACACCGCGCTGCAGTCAACGCAGAGATGATCTGATATCATAGAAGATCCGTTCAAGATCTTCGATCAACCCTGAAGGATGTCCCGTGCCCCGAACGCCTCGTACGATCCTGATCACCGGCGCCGCCGGTTTCGTCGGCAGCCGCCTGGCCGACCGTTTCGCCGCAGATTTTCCTGAGGCGATCCTGATCGGAGCCGACCTCTCCGCTCCGGCTTGGACCGAAGGCCCGACACGCCGCACCGTCGCCCTCGACATTACGGACGAATCAGCCGTCCGCGACTGCTTTCGAGTCCACCGACCCGACTGCGTCGTGCACCTGGCTGCTCAATCCCACGTTCCGACTTCCTACCAGAAACCTGTGCTGACATGGCAGGTCAATGTGATCGGCACAATGCAACTGCTGGAAGCAGCCCGTGCCGAAGCTCCCGGCGGGCTCTTCATTTTCATCAGTTCGTCCGAGGTGTACGGACGCGAATTCAACGCCGGACGTCCGGTGACCGAGCTGTCACACTTCGCTCCGATGAACCCCTACGCCTCCAGCAAGGCCGCTGCCGATGCCCTCGTGCGCGACGCCGCCTCCGAGGACCTGCACACGCTCGTCCTGCGTCCGTTCAACCATGTAGGTCCCGGCCAGCGTCAGGACTTCGTGGTGTCCGCCTTCAGCTCTCAGATCGCCCGCATCGAACACGGCCTGCAGGATCCTATCCTGCATGTGGGCAACCTCGACGCCCAACGAGATTTTCTGGATGTTCGCGACGTGCTCGACGCATACGTTCGGGTCGTGCACCGCGGCCACGACCACCCGGGAGGCACGGTCTGGAACCTGTGCACGGGTCGGCCCGTCACCATCCAATCTGTTCTGGACGACTTGCTCGCCCTCTCGCCCGCGGATATCGAAGTCCGGATCGATCCCGATCGCCTGCGACCGTCCGAAGTCCCGGTTGCTCTGGGGGATGCTTCGGCGGCACGGGCAGATCTGGGCTGGAGACCGTCGACCCCATGGTCCAAGACTCTGGCTGGTGTCCTTCATTACTGGCGCGAGTACAGCCGGCCCTGATCCATACGCTCAATCGTTTGTCTTTGATGAGAAATAACCAACACCGAATGGTGTTGGTTCAAAGCGTTGTTCATCTCCAGCCGACCATGAAGATACTTCGGAAAACCCAATCACCGGTAGGTGAGTGATACCTACTTCTATATCGATAAGCGAGTATAGAGAGCTGTCAGACCCGCTCTCCGGAGACTGTGTTCTTGAGACGTTCGACGTCTGTGTCGACCATCAACTGAACGAGTCCTGCGAAGGTGATCTCGGGCTTCCAACCCAGCTTCTCATTGGCCTTCGAACAATCACCGAGCAGGAGATTGACTTCAGCGGGACGGAAGAACTTGGGATCGATCTCCACATGCTTCTGGTAATCCAGACCGACGTGGCTGAAGGCGATTTCGCAGAACTCCCTGACCGAGTGAGTCTCGCCGCTGGAAATCACATAGTCGTCGGGAGTGTCCTGTTGGAGCATCAGCCACATCGCACGGACGTAATCCTGCGCGAAGCCCCAGTCTCGCTTGGCATCGAGGTTGCCTATGAACAGCTTGTCCTGAAGTCCCAGCTTGATGCGGGCCACGCCGTCGGTGATCTTGCGCGTCACGAACTCCAGGCCTCTACGGGGCGATTCGTGATTGAACAGAATGCCCGAAACGGCAAACATGTCGTAGCTCTCACGGTAGTTCACTGTGATGTAGTGACCGTAGCATTTGGCCACGCCATAGGGACTGCGAGGATACAGGGGTGTAAGCTCGGTCTGCGGTATTTGCTGAACCTGACCGAACATCTCGCTGGAGGAAGCTTGGTACATGCGAATGGTTGGATCGACCATGCGGATGGCCTCGAGTACACGGGTTACCCCTAGTGCAGTCACATCGCTGGTCAGGATTGGTTGCTTCCATGAAGTAGGAACGAACGACTGAGCCGCCAGATTGTAAATCTCATGGGGACGGGTCTCGGAAACCGCAGCAATCACAGAGGTCTGGTCAGTCAGATCCGCCTGGACAAAATTCAAACGTTCCTTGATATGGCTGACGCGCTCGATGGTCTCTGTGCTGGTTCTACGCACGATACCATGGACTTCGTAGCCCTTTTCCAGGAGCAATTCGGCGAGATAGGAACCGTCTTGTCCGGTGATCCCGGTGATCAACGCACGGCGAGTGTTGTTCTCAATCATATCAAGCCTTTCGCGACTTATTGGGCGCCAAGTCATCATGCTCGTGACGCTCCCAAACAGTCACCAGAAAGTCAGAATATCTTCGGCTACAGGTGACATCATCCACTTGAATCTACGACACATTTTCCGAATGAAACAATATCGGAACCAGCTCTAAGAATCAAAGAGTTCGTTGACCATCATAATATCGGCACTCTTATGTATGATGGGGGTGGGCCTGAGTCCACCCCCTTCGTCCGTCGTGGGCCGCCGGGCGAACGCGGCCGAGCGGGCTGGGGTACCAACCCGCCTTCGACGGAAAGCGCACCTACTGCCGGATGGCCTCGATCTCCAAGGAAACCGTCACTTCGTTGCCCACCGCGACGCCTCCCTTATCGAGAGCGTTGTTCCAGGTAATGCCGAAATCACCCCGGTCGATGACGCCCTCGGCCGAGAAGCCGATCCGGTGATTGCCCCAGGGGTCGTCTACCGAACCGTTGTATTCCAACTCCAGTTCGACCGACTTGGTGACCCCGTGCAGAGTCAGATCGCCCACCAATGTCCAATCATCACCGTTCGGCTTTACTGCCGTTGTGACGAAGGTCATCGTCGGGTAGGTCTCGGCGTCGAAGAAGTCGGGGCCGCTCAGGTGTGCGTCGCGCTTTTCGTCGGAAGTGTTGACCGACGCCATCTGAATAACCGCACCGGCGGACCAGTCGGCCGGGGCGCCCTCTTCGAATTCGACGCTGCCCTCGAAGGTGTCGAACGTTCCGCGCACCTTGCTGACCATCATATGCTTCACCTTGAAGCCCACGCTGGAATGGGAGGCGTCGATGGTATAGGTAGCGGCTTGGACGGCCCCGCCCAGAAGCAGGGCTGTAGCCAGAATCAAAAATGTGATCTTGCGCATGGTCTCTCCTGTCGCACGGCCGAAGCCGCTGGTTCTAGTCGTCTTTGGTGTACAGTTTATGGACTCCGTCGCAGAACGGAGCTTCTTTGGTCATCTTGCACTGGCACAGGGCGACACGGCGCGGCTCGGCCATCTGGAAGATGGACGGCCTGAAATCGGTGCCCGCATGAGCGCCGTCACAGAAAGGCTGTTGGGTCGACAATCCACACGTGCAGTAGGCATAGGAGCCCTCTTCTAGGTCGAGGACTGCAGGGCGGACATCGGCGATTCTCGGTTTGTCCATGAACGACTCCTCTGTATTTACTTGTTGTAACAAGCATCTACAAGACTAAGCGTGATGTTCCCGTTCGGCAAGCCCCCCGAGGCTTGTTTTTGCACCTGGCCGTTGTTCCGACCGGCGGGGCGCTGTAAGCTGAAGGAAACACGGAGGAACCATGTCGATCCGCCTGCGCACATTCACCGTCATCCTGATCGCCGCCCTGCTGCCGCTGATCCTGCTGGGGGTCGCTCTGCGTCGAACCGCCGGCGAAGGGATCGTCACCCTCGACGAGCAGCGTGTCGATGCGTTGGTGGGCGTGCTTGATCAGCGCATCCGGGCCCGTGACATCGAACTCCATGACCGACTCGCCGCCCTGCGCGATGTGGCCGCCGACGATCAGGGCCTGGCTCTTGCCGTAGCCGGCCTGCGAGAGCGCGCGGCCTGGCCCGAAGAATTCGTGGCCCTCTCACGACGACTGGCGGGCCTGGATCTCCTGGTGCTTCTAGGTGGCGACGGCCACCCCATCGCCTCCGCGGCGGCGGACCCTGCCTGGACCAGCGAATTCGACGGCCGGGGAGTACGCGGGGCCCTGCGCGGTGTCGAAGGCGGCCTGGGCCTGCTGTCCCTCGGCGACGCCCTCGCCCTCGTGCGCCTCGACTCCCTCCGGATCGCCGGGGAACTCCTCACCCTGATCGGCGGCAGAGCGGTGACCACCACCGGGTTGGCCGAACTCTCGGGTGGAGATGTTTCCTTGTCGCTCGTTTACCACGGCGGCGCCCTGAGCACCGACGCCGACCTCCGCGATATTCTCGAACAAGCAGGACAAGATCGTCTATCTTCCCCGGAATTCCTGGTTCCCCAGGACGTCTACTTGGTCCGCGCCGTTTCGTTTCCCAGGGTCCGGTCCGCGACCAACGCCATACGTCCCACACCGCTCCCCCTGGTCCCGGCCACACTGCTGCTGACCCATCCGCTCCGTGGCCGGGACGACCTGCTCGCCGCCATCGATCTGCGCTTCGCAGCGATCACCGTGGCGGCGGTGCTGCTCGCCGTGCTCGCCGCCACCCTGTTGGCCACCCGTCTGACCCGTCCTCTGCGCGACCTTGCCGGTCGTGCCGAATCGCTGGACCTCGACCACCTCGACATCGACTTTCCCAGTGAATCGAACGACGAGGTCGGCACACTCGCCTCCGTTCTCGAATCCATGCGCATCCGCTTGCACAACAGCGTGGATAGGCTGCGTGCCACGGAGCGCCGAGCCCTGCTCGGCGACCTCGCCCGTCAGGTCAACCACGATCTCCGCAACGGTTTTCTGCCTATACGAAACGTGATCCATCACCTCGACCGCGTCGCCCGTGATGAACCGGAAAAGCTCCCCGAAGTGTTCCTGGAGCGCGAACGCACTCTGGAGATGAGCCTGGCCTACCTCGAAAAGCTGGCTGTGAGCTGGACCCGCCACGCCCAACAGCGTGATCCCGTTCTGCACGACGTACGCGCCACCGCCGCCGCCCTCGCCGACCACTATCGCGGCAGGCTATTGGTCCGCACCTCCGAAGAATGCTTGATGGTGAAGGCCGACCCCGTGGCCCTGCGCCGCATCCTCGAAAACCTCTTGCGGAACGCCTTCGACGCCACCGCCGTAGGCGATGCCCCCGACGCCGCCGTCCATCTCGAACTCGGCCGCGACGACGATGGCCGTGTGCGACTCTCAGTCCACGACACCGGCGAGGGCATGACCGAGAACGAGCAGGCCCGCGCCTTCGACATGTTCCACACCACCAAACCCGGCGGCACCGGCCTGGGCCTGTCCATCGTACGCAGGCTGGTGGGCGATCTCGGCGGCGAGCTCGCCATGACCAGCGTGAAGGGCGCCGGGACGACCGTCACGGTGCATGTGCCCGCAGCCCTCGAAGAGGTCTCCCCATGAGCCGACTGTTGATCGTGGACGACAACCCCGCCCTGCGTGAACAGTACGCCTACGATCTGGCCCGCCTCGGCGGTCACGAGGTGCTGCAGGCCGCCGACGGCGCCGAGGGACTCCGCGTCCTGGAAACCGAACCGGTCGACTGCGTGGTACTCGATCTGGAAATGCCGGGCATCGACGGCTTCGGCGTGCTGCGCGGCCTGCGCGAAAAGGAGATCGACGTGCCGGTAGTGGTCTACACAGGCACCGGCGACTTCGACCGCTGCATCCGCGCCGTGCGTCTGGGCGCCTATGGTTTCGTGGACAAGGACGAGCCTGTGGAACGGGTGGCCCAGGAGATCGCCAACGCCCTGGAGCACGGCCGCCTGGCCGCAGAAGTGGCGAGCCTGAGGCGCCGCTTGGGCGACGGCTCCGGCATGATCGGCGACAGCACCGCCATGGACGATCTACGGGCGCGAATCGCCAAGGTCGCGCCCATTCCCAGTCCCGTGCTGGTGCTGGGCGAGAGCGGCTCGGGCAAGGAACTGGTGGCCCGCGAGCTGCACCGGCTCGGAGCGCGGCCCAAGGGACCGTTCACGGCTCTCAACTGCGCTTCGCTGCCAGAGAACCTGGTCGAGAGCGAACTCTTCGGACACGAGCGAGGAGCATTCACCGGAGCCGACCGGCTGCGACGCGGAGCTTTCGAGACAGCCAGGGGCGGCACCCTGTTCCTCGATGAGATCGGCGAGCTGCCCCCCGCGGTGCAGGCGAAGCTGCTGCGCGTGCTCGAGACCGGCGAGTTCTCGCGTCTGGGCGCCACCGCGACCCTGAAGGCCGACGTGCGCGTGCTGGCCGCCACCCACCGCGACCTCGACGGCGACGTCGCCGCCGGCCGCTTCCGCGAGGACCTCTTGTACCGCCTCAACGTGCACGTGCTGACGGTGCCGCCGCTGCGCGACCGTCCCGAGGACGTGCCCGCCCTCGTCGACCATTTCGTGCGCACGACCTGCGAGCGGTTCCGTTGTCGGCACAAGACCGTTTCAGCGGAAGCCATGGCGCGGCTGCAGATCCACAGATGGAGCCGAAACAACGTGCGCGAGCTGCGCAACACCGTCGAACGCATGGTCCTGGCAGCGGACGGGTCCGAGATCCTGCCGCGGGATCTGCCTGGCGAGATCGGATCGCCGGCCGGCGTGGCCGGAGCCGCCTCCAGCAACGGGCCTGCGGTCCGCACGTCCGGCGGCACCCTCCAGGAACTTCGCGGCGAGGCCGAGCGCGTGATCGTGCTGGCCGCCCTCGAACGCAACGCATGGCATCTGACCAACACCGCCCGCGAGCTGGGCCTCGCCGACCATGCGAGCCTGAGCAAAGTCATCAAGAGGCACGGCCTCAAACGTCCTTGAACCGGGAGACCGCCATGATGCGCCTCGTCGCCGCCCTGTTGCTGCTGACCGCCCTTAGCGCCGCCGCTGCCGACATCCCCGCCCTCGAGCAGGAGTTGCGCGCCGTCGAGACCGCCTTCGCCCAGACCATGGGCGACCGCGACCACGACGCGTTCCGCACTTTCCTGGCCGACGACGTGGTCTTCACCGACGAGAGCCACCGACTCGACGGCCCCGAAGCCGTCGCCGCGGCATGGGCGCCGTTCTTCGAGAACGAAGCCGCACCGTTCTCTTGGTCGCCGGAGCTGGTGGTCGTTGTCGCGGGCGGGGAGCTGGGACTGACGTCGGGGCCTGTGTTCAACGCGGCCGGTGAACGCGTCGCAACGTTCAACTCGGTCTGGCGACGCGAGGCCGCGGGCTGGCGCATCGTTCTGGATCGTGGTTGCGGCTGGTGCGAGTGAACACCGGAACGACTTCGAGATGATTCATTCGTCGCTCGGTTCGTGATATCATCAGGGCGATCGCTGTTCGATCCTATTCCATATCCTTGCAGGAGGTTCTCATCATGAGAACGATATCGCTCGTGTTTCTTCTCCTGATAGGTCTGATCCTCTCGAGCGCGCCGAACGCCGCGGCCCAGGACGTCAACTCCCTCGACGTGACCGCCGTGTATACCGGCGAGCAGGTCCTTGTGACCATTGACATGGACATCATCACCGAGCTGCCGGCCGATTGGGTGGGCTGGATCGTGGAGAGGTCCGTGTACGGTGAATGCGCCGAGACCGCCGAGGTAACCTCTGTGATCCCCTTCCCCAGCGGGCCGGCCCAATTCACCCTGTTCAACATACCGTCGCGTCCCGATCTTCTGCAAAAATACCGCGTCAAAGCCGTCGATGAAGCCGGGGCTCGCCACTACCTGAGCCTGCCCCTCTTCCCACCCGGTTACTACTCGTTCGGCTATGCCCTCAGACCCAACACGCCTCTGGCCCGTGGTACGATTACCGACCTGGGCTGGACCCTGGGCATAGACACATGCCCAGGCCTTTGCTGGGAGTGGGTCTCCTTCTTGAGCGGCGACGTCACCGGCCTCGACGAGCTGGTCGGGACAGGCGCCGTCGTGGAGCTCTACGGACAGATCGACTGCAACTTCGAAGGGCCGTACGTGACCGTCGAGAGCTGGGCGCTTGAGACCGATTGCGGGACCGTCGGCAACGAATCGGCAAGCTGGGGCGAGGTCAAATCGCGCTGGAGATAGGCGCGGCCTGTTCGGGTAATCGTGTCCATCCCGACACAATTCATTGTGTCCCGGTGGACACGATTTTTTTCTTCCCTCTGGCTCCATTCCACCTTGCGATGACATAACGTATTACCCTTCATAATATTAGAGAGTTCTCTGGTGGGACTGTTTTCTGGTCCCCTCCTTGCGCTGAGCGGAGCATCACATTGCCCCGACCCCAGCGGAAGGAAACGCCATGACCACCGAAAAGACCACCCGTTCCCCCCGGGCCCTGCGCTTCGCCGAAGCCGGCATCCTGTTCGTCCTGATGCTGGCGATCGTAGTGACCATCGGCGTGAAGATGGGCAACGACAAGCCCGTAGCCGTGACCGCCGTCGAGCGTCCTGACAATGCCGCACTCGCCGCCGCGGTGATCGAGGCCCGGCAGGAGGCCGCGTCGGCCGAGACCGTCGCCGCGCCCACCCCCGAGACCTTCGTCGCCGATGAACAGCCCGTCGCCGCCGACCCCCTCGCCCGTTACGCCACCGCCACCCCCGCGGTGATCTACCAGGACGGCGAGGCGGCCTACTACGACCGCGACTACGACTCCGCCGCGGACCTCTTCACGCTCTACACCGAGCAGCGTCCCGCCAACGCCTGGGGCCACTACATGCTCGGACTGGCCCTGTGGAAGTCCGGTGCCGTCGTCGAGGCCGAGACCGCCCTGGCCGTCGCCATCGACCTGAAGCCCGACCACGTCAAGAGCCTGGTCAACATGGCCCGCGTGCGCCTCGAGCTCGCCCGCGCCGACGAGGCCCTCGCACCGGTTGAAGACGCCCTTTCCATCGATCCCGAATATACCGACGGGTACCGCGTTCTCGGCCGCGTCCTCCATACCCTGGGCCGCAGCGACGAAGCCCTGGACGCCTACCACGAGGCCCTCGCCCGCCGCTCGGACGACCCCTGGTCGCTGAACAACCTGGGCCTGATCCACCTCGAGATGGATGCGCCCGAGGCCGCCCTGGCCCCTTTGGCCCGCGCCGCCGAACTCGCCCCTGAAACGGCCGTGATCCTCAACAACCTAGGCATGGCCCTCGAACGCACCGGCCACGCCGAACAGGCCGCCCTGGCCTACGAGGTCGCCGCCGACGCCGGCCACGCCAAGGCCGACGTGAGCCTGGCCCGCCTCGAGGCCTTCCTGGCCGACGGCGGAACCGCCGGCGAGACCCTGGACCTGGCTGCCCTGGCCGCCTCCTTCGAGGCCCTGCCGCGCTACGCCGCGGAGTCGGCCGGCATCAATGGTGTCGTGGATGACGCGCCCGATTCCACGATGAGCGCCGATGCCGACTCCGCGGTCGTGGCCGACGAGGAACCGACGGCGGTGGCGTTGGGGGATGGCGGGTTGTAGAACTTGCAGCCCCTCACATGAGCGAGGCCCCTCAGGGATGAGGGGCCTCGTTCCGTCTCAAATCGGGGATATCATTGGCTTCAACTGCAAAGGCGGTTGGCTGAACAATTACCCTGTAGGCTGTCCGGCCCCGCGCCTTCGGTACCATGAAACGATGAACAAGATTCCGAGGACAAAAAGCGGGACTCCCATGACAACTGCGTTCCCGGTATCCTCCAGCGATACAAACAGGCTGAGGTACCACATCCCGGCCCACCACAGGACGAAGATCACTCCCCCGATGCGCTCGTCCAGCCAGACCGTGGCATATCCAATGAGGAACAGAAGAAACAGGAGTTTGACAACAATAGGCTCGGAATGGCCCGAACCGTAAGACCCGCTGACGAGGAAAAGGACATACAACAATCCATAAATGGAGGTCATCACCAGGAGTTTGTTAGAACGGCGGTTACGCGACTTCCTGAGGGGCTCATGGAGCATGGATCCTCCCTTCCTCCAAGGAGGCAAAAACTCGAGAGTAAGGCACAGGACGCTGTTCGCACTGCCCGAGCTAGCGATAAATGGTCTTGATCTCGCTCCAGGACTGCTGCTCCGCCCCCAACGGACACCACATATTGATGATCGTCCACCCCGACCCGAAACAGCCGCCGTTGATGTCGAAGGGGATCAGATGGCCCGCGTCGCTGCCCGAAGCGTAGCCGGCGCTGTCGGGAAAGGAGACCGAACCGGGGAACGGCGTCACCAGGAACTCAACAATGTCGAACGGCGCCATGATGAATCCCGTCCAGGTTGCCAGCAGAACCGTCGGCGCCGAGGGGAGCGC
Organism: uncultured bacterium; assembly: GCA_937910695.1. Taxonomy (GTDB): domain Bacteria; phylum Krumholzibacteriota; class Krumholzibacteriia; order LZORAL124-64-63; family LZORAL124-64-63; genus CALEMW01. The sequence goes on along the minus strand of CALEMW010000040.1, from coordinate 52,606 downwards.
CAATTCGAACAGCCCAATACCTACCTGGAACAACCCGGCCGAGCCATCGGTGACATTCAGCCCTCCTGAGACGGTCCAGGACGGAGCAGCCACGCTGCCAGTGGTGATCACGGCGCACTCCCAGCCCGAAATGCCCATCGGATCGGTGATGTTCGTAGCAAGCAGGTAGGCAGTCACCTGCTGGAAAGGAACACTGGTCTGGGTTTCGTAGGCCGTTCCGCCCGGGTCGAAATACAGGCCGAGACCATCTGGGTCGGGATGGATCTGAGCCGAGGAGGAAACAGCCAGAAGACATATCAACACGACACATAGGATCATCTTCATGGGATTCTCCTTCAGATGGTGGCTTGTGGATTTGAAACCATTTTATCATATCAGCCAGCCATCCCCGATTTTCTTTTGGTCCCAGCTCCCCAGTTGCTAGATTCCCGTCGTAACCTTGCGTTTTCCCCCTTCGAGCCAGGAGCGCCGACATGGCCGACCAGTCCTTCAACGCCTTCGCCATGGCCCAGCGGCAGTTCGACCGCGTGGCCGAGATGCTCGGTCTCGACGAGGCCGCCCGTGCGCTGCTGCGCAACCCGGACCGCGAATTCCACTTCAACATCCCGGTGCGCATGGACGACGGCTCGGTGACCGTGTTCCGCGGCTTCCGCGTGCAGCACAACGACGCCCGCGGCCCCTGCAAGGGCGGCATCCGCTTCCACCCCCAGGAGACCGTCGACACGGTCCGCGCCCTGGCGACCTGGATGACCTGGAAATGCGCCGTGGTGAACATTCCGCTGGGCGGCGGCAAGGGCGGCGTGATCTGCGACCCGCACCACCTGTCGATGCGGGAGCAGGAGGGCATCTGCCGCGGCTGGGTGCGCCAGGTGGGCCGCGCCATCGGACCGGTGCAGGACGTGCCCGCCCCCGATGTGATGACCACCGGGCAGCACATGCTCTGGATGATGGACGAATACGAGAAGATGAACGGCGGCCACTTCCCCGGCATGATCACCGGCAAGCCCCTGGGCCAGGGCGGCAGCGAGGGCCGCACCGAGGCCACGGGTTACGGCGTCGTCTACACACTGCGCGAGGCGCTGCTCCGCAAGAGCATTGACATCGCGACGACCACCGCGTCGGTGCAGGGCTTCGGCAATGTGGCGCAGTTCGCCATCGAGGCATACACCAACCTCGGCGGCAACGTGGTCTGCGTATCGAGCTGGGATCAGGGCGACCAGTGCAGCTACACCTTCAAGCGCGACTCCGGCGTCGACCTCGACGAACTGCGCAGCATGACCGACCGCTTCGGCGGCATCGACAAGACCAAGGCCACCGCCGCCGGCTACGAGGTGCTCGACGGCGGCGCCTGGATCGCCCAGGACGTCGACATCCTCATGCCCTGCGCCCTGGAAAACCAGGTCAACGCCGAGACCGTGCTGAAGGTCTCCGAACGGGTGAAGTTCATGGCCGAAGGCGCCAACGGGCCGACCACACCCGAAGCCGACGAGGTCCTCGCCGCGAAGAGCGTGTTCGTGATTCCCGACTTCCTGTGCAACGCGGGCGGCGTGACCTGCTCCTACTTCGAGCAGGTGCAGTGCAACATGAACTACTTCTGGCCCAAGGACGAGGTGCTCGAACGTCTCGACTCGATCATGACCAAGGCGTTCCATGCGGTGACCGACCTCGCGGAGCAGCACGGCGTGATCATGCGCGACGCCGCCTATATGATCGCCATCCAGAGGGTCGCCGAAGCTTGTCGGTTGAGGGGGCTCGTATAGGTTCTGCTGGGGATCGGGATGGAAAGACAGAGCGCTCCTGGGCCGAACTTCTCCTAACGTCCCAGGAGCGCTCTGTCTTTCCATCTCGACCTCCGGGATTGGCGATCCGACACCGAAGAACGCATCCGGCCGCGCGATCCGGCATGGTGGGTACGTTACGGCCGGGTCGTCGACGAGTACGAGACGTCCCTGTACGACAGGCCGAACCTGAGGAAGATCTCCACGACGCCGACGGGGCTCCTGCTCGTCGAGAGTTCACCTGAGCCAGGCTCGGACGAGTCCGTCTACCGGTTGGTGACCATCGAGGGCGAAATCTTGAGCCGTGTCGATGTCGCCGCTTCTCAAGTGCATCTGTCCGATCACTTTCTGCTCTTCATCACCGATGACGATGAGGATATCCCTCAGGTCCACGCTGTCGCCAGACCGTCGGATGATGTCACTGCGATGGCCCGACTGCTTGAAATCGTGGAGTCCGAGTAGATACTTCGTCCGGGCACGGGAGACCGCGGTTTCAGCCCCTTGATGGACTGGCTCCCGGACCTGCTCGAAAGGCCCGCCCCCTCTCCCGCCTGGTGACTTCGTACATGTTTCCACGAAGTCGGAGATGGACAGACAATGCGCTCCTGGGACGTCAGGAGAAGTTCGGCCCAGAAGCGCATTGTCTTTCCATCTCCGAGTCCGAGGAATCCCCCACGAACTCCTCAGGCGAGATAGGCGAGCGCCTCGCCGCCCTCCCCGTCCATGATCACTTCTAGGTTCCGGCCGTTCGCCACGGCGGGCACGTGGATCACGCGCACGACGTCGGTCAAGGACGCCCGGTTCGGGAGGATGTCGGCCAGGGCGTTGGGGCTGTCGCGGAGGAAGTCCTCGTTGAAGAGGTTGCCCGGCTCGTCGGGATACAGGGGCAGGTAGCTGATCTCGGCCTCGACCAGATCCTGGAAGAAGTGGGTGCCGAACGACACGTCTGGCACGTAGCTGCCCTTGCGTCGGGCGACCTCCACGAGCATACGGGCGTGGTTGATGTCGGCATAGTCCACGCGCACGCCCAGCTTGATGTCGCCGCGGCTGCCCCAGCGTCCCGGGCCCATGAGGATGAACCTGCGGTGCGGCAAGGTGCGGTTGAGTTCGCCCACGGTACGGCCGACGGCAAGGAGGTCCTCGTAGGTGGCCAGGCCGTCATAAGCGTCGAAGGGGATATAGACGACGTATTCGATGTCGTGGACCTGGCAGGTCTGCACAAAGCGGGCGGCGCTGAAGACCTTGTCCGCTTCAGGGATGTTGGTGGGCACTGCGACGCGAGCCTTCTCACCGCCGCGACTCTGTGGCCGGCACTGCAGGATGTAGAGCCTTTCACCGTCGTGGGCGAATTCCACATCAACGGGCACGCCCCAGACTTCGCCGAGGACGTCGAGGATCTCCTTCATCTCCCTGGCGAAGGCCGTGCGTTCGAGCAGGCCGTCGAAGGTGATGGCCAGGTCCTTGGGATCGACGTTCATCAGGATGCCCACAGCGGGCATGAGCTGGCCGTCGCGCCAGATGGAGAACACGTGCTGGGTGCCGGGGTAGCGGTTTCCCGCCTCGGCCATCACGTCGGCCACGGACACCGTGTCGAACTTGTTCAGTTCGAGGTCGATGACGTCCATGTGGGTTTGGCTGTAGCGCACGATCTCTTCGGGGTGCACGGCGGTGCGCAGGCTGGGCTGGCCCGGGCTGAAGAGCTTGGGATAGTCGTCACCCACGCGGTCCACGGCGCGGGTGCCCAGGCCGGCGACCACACGCACCATGCCGTCCTCGCGCTTCAGGCGCGGCGACCAGAGGTAGTCGTTGGACCCAAAAGCCACCCCGGCGAAGGCCGGCAGCCAGTAGCGTCCCATGCGCTGGCCCACGACCGGCTGGATGATGCAGGCCATTTCCTCGCGGAAGTCGAGCAGGCCTCGTTCGGTGCGGTACTGCACTGCATCGGGATTGAAGATGCTGGCGTAGACCTGGGAGATCGCCTGCAGCAGCTCGGCCATGCGTTCGCGCAGGGTGCCCTGGTTGGCCAGGAACAGGCTCACGTATTTGCCGCAGAACGCCGAGCCGAGGCGATCCTCGAGCAGGCTGCTCGAACGCACCACCAGCGGCACCTCGCCGAGGGTCTTGAGCAGGACCGAGAGGCGGCGTACGACGTAGTCCGGGAAGCGGCCCGTGCGGTAGAAGCGACGCATGATGTTGTATTCGCGGCGCAGGTCTTCGTTGTCGCGGTACTTGATGTTGGTCACGTCGCCCAGGCCGTTGGCCTTGAGGAAGTCGAAGATCACGTCGGAGCGGATGTAGTAGGTCAGCGGTGTGCGGAAGTCGCCCACAGGGCGGCCCTCGCGGCGGGCCTTGGTCAGAGCGTCGTGGGCCAGGATGAAGCCGGCCGCCTTGCCGCCCAGCTTGCCGAGGCCGCGTTCGGGACCGATGACCCTGGAAATGATCTCGGAGAAGTCCCGGATCGTCAGGATGTTCTTGGCGATCTTGAGGAACTCTAGCTGGTCGGAGAGCAGACGACGGATCAGCGAGACCCGAGTGCCCATGGCGTCGGAAAGGGTGAGCGACGAGCCGCCGATAGGCATCTTGGAGAACTCGAGGGTTTCGCGACGGATCTCCTCCCAGGAGGAAAAGGGATCGTCGGCCATCTCGGCCAGGCGCAGGGCCAGGTCCTTCTTGATGGCCATGATGATCAGGTCGTTGATTTTAACATCGGACCAAAGGTCGGCGGCGCGGTCGCGCACGATGGCGCGCAGGGCCTCGATCTGTTCGCTGCCCAGGGAGGGCTCGGGGCGGTTGGGGTTCGACCAGTGGATGAAGTCGACGTCGCCGACCACGCGCTGGACCTCGGCCTCCATGTCCTCCATGGTCATCAGGCCTTCTTCGAGCAGATGCAGCAGGAAGTGCCGGATGATCTTCTCATAGAGGACCGGTTCCTCGGCCCTGTAGAAATCGAGCTGCTCCCGCCAGGTGGGATCGCGTCCCAGGTCCGGAGTCCGGTCCGTCATGCCGCCGTCCTTCCCGCACGGATCAGGCTTCGGGCTAGGCCTTCCTGGCCGTCGTTTTCTTGGCCGTCGTTTTCTTGGTCGTCGTCTTCTTGGCGGGGGCCTTCTTCGCCGGAGCCTTCTTCGTCGTCGTCTTCTTGGCTGTCGTCTTCTTGGCCGTCGTCTTCTTGGCGGGGGCCTTCTTCGTCGGCTTCACGGCGGTCGTCTTCTTGGTCGTCGGCTTCTTGGCGGGGGCTTTCTTCGCCGGAGCCTTTTTCGTCGCCTTCTTGGCGGACTCTGCGGAAGCAGGCGGATTCACCGACGGCACCGGTGTCGACTGTGCTGCAGAAGCCTCGCGGCCGGCGGCAGCGGAGGCTGCATCGGCTCTGGTAGCCGAAGAGGACGAAGAACGACGGCGGCGGCCGCGCGTCGTTTTCTTCTTCGTTTCGGGAGAGGTGCCCGACGTCGAAGGCTCGCCTTCAACTGCAGCGGCCTCGGTGGTGCCTGTTCCATCTTCGGCGACGGGGCGGTCGTCGCCCTTGCCACGACGTCGACGACGACGTGAAGACTTGCGCGTCGCAGCCGCCGGCACATTCGGAGTGGCTTCACCACCCAGACGAGTGACGACGAACGACCCACCGGCGCGCTCATCGCGCTCTATCGTCAACAGGCCATATGCCATGGCCTCTTCGAGCAGATCGCTGAACGACGAGAAGCCCCAGGCCCGCTCGCTGAAGTCGGGCTTCTTGCGCTTCATGGTGTCCTTGATCAGCGACGAGTAGAGGACGCCCTTGTGCTCGTGGAGCAGGCCCTCGATGGTCTCGACCACCAGGTTGAAGAGCTTCTTCTTGTCCGAGGGCACGTCGTCCATCTTGACGGTCTCGATGCGGACCGGGCTGCGGACAAGGTCGTCGTAGAAGATGAACTCGTCGCAGTTGTTGATGAGCAGCTCGCTGGTCGAGCCCTTCACGCCCATGCCGATGACGGCCTTGTTGTTTTCACGCAGCTTGGAGACCAGGGGAGAAAAATCGGAGTCGCCTGAGATGATCACGAAGATGTCGATGTGGTCCTTGCTGTAGCACAGATCCATGGCGTCGACGACCATGCGGATGTCGGCGCTGTTCTTGCCGCTCATGCGCGTGCTCGGCACTTCAATCAGTTCGATGGCGGCGCCGTGCAGGTCGTTCATGTAGTCCTTGTAGTAGCTCCAGTCGGCGTACGCCTTCTTGACGACGATCTTGCCCTTTTCGAGCAACCGGCCGAGAACCACGCCGATATTGAACCGTTGGCGCGCATCGCGGGCGCCGATGGCCACGTTGTCGAAATCCAGGAATAGGGCGAGATTGGGTTCCCTTGACTGGCTCATGGTTCCTCCGGTGCGTCGAAAGGCGGGCCGACACGGCCCGCTGTATGCCTTGCGGAACATAGCTCCCGCCCCGTACCGCCCGCCACAGGAATCTTGGGCCCCGAGGCGACCGGTGCTACCATGACCGGAACGACGACCCCCACCCGGACCAGGAGCGATCCATGCCCGAGACCATGTCCGCCACCGACCTCGCCCGGCTCGTTCGCCGTGTGTTCCAGCCCACGAGCGCAGACACCGGCCTGGCCGTGATCGTCGATCTGCCCGACGTTCGTCTTCCCGACAACGACGATTGGCATACCCGGCGCACGATGGCCGCCGCCTGGGCCGCCGAACTCGAATCCGTGGCCTCCGACCTGGGCCTCCAGCGCGTTACCCTGGCCTGGTACCCCAACGTCGGCGGTAACAACGCCGACCTGCCGACCCTTTGCACGCCTGCGACGCCCGGAGTGCGTCTCGATCATGCCGACGATCTCGCCGGCCGCGCCACCCTCTCCTTTGCGGATCTCTTCGCCGAACACAGCCTGATCATGGCCCCCACGGAGCTTTCGGCCACGGCGCCGCTGAAGGTGGCCGCCCGCGAACATGCCATGCGCGCAGCGACCATGCCCGGCTTCCTGCCCTCGATGATTCCCGCCCTGCGCATCGATTACGGCGAAGTGAACCGCCGCGTCGACCTGTTCAAGGAGCTGGTGGACGCGGCGACCGGAGCCGATATCGTGTTCAGCGTCGCCGCTCGCGAATGCCGACTCCATCTCGACCTCCGCCACCGCACCGGCCACGCCTCGGGAGGCCTGTTCCCCACCAACGGCGTCGCGGGCAACCTCCCGTCCGGTGAAACCTATATCGTGCCCTACGAAGGGGAAATCGCGGGCGACCCCAGCCGCACCGCCGGTGAGTTGCCGGTTCAGCTCGACGGCGAGGTCGTCATCTACCGCATCGCCGAGAACAAGGCCGTCGCAGTGCTCACAAATGGCCCAATGAGCGATCAGGAGGCCGCTGCCATCGCCGCCGAACCCGCCTACGCGAACCTTTCGGAGCTGGGCCTGGGCGTCCTGGGCGATTTCGGCCTCAAACCCACCGGCACGATCCTGCTCGACGAAAAACTCGGCCTGCACATCGCCTTCGGCCGCAGCGATCACTTCGGCGGCATGGTCGGCCCCGGCGACTTCAGCTCCGCAGACGCCGTCGTGCATATCGACCGGGTCTACATTCCCGAGGTCCAGCCCGACGTGACGGTGGTATCGCTGACCTTCGCCATGCCCGACGGTCCCCGCGAAGCCATGCGCGACGGCGCCTGGACCGGAGTGTTCTAGGTGGACTACGTCGGCAAGATGTTCCGGCCGCCGAGCGAGGCCGACAGCCTGCTGCTCCAGGTCACGGTGGGCTGCAGCTGGAATCGCTGCACCTACTGCATGATGTACCGCGACGTTGATCAAGCTTTCCGGGTCAAGCCGTGGGACAAGGTGGCCGCCGATCTCGACGAAGCCGCCGCTGTTCCCTTTGCCATCCGCCGCGTGTTCCTGTGCGACGGTGACGCCCTTGTCCTATCTACCGATAAGCTCGCCACCATCCTCGAGGCCATCCGCAACAGGCTGCCTCAGGTGCGCCGAGTCGGCATTTACGGCGACGCCCGCAGCATCCTCCGCAAATCCGTCGCAGACCTCACTGCACTCAGGGAGCTGGGCCTGGGCATCGTGTACCACGGCGTCGAAAGCGGCGACGACGAGACCCTGCGCCGGATCGACAAGGGCTCGACGGCCGCCGAAGCCGTCGAGGCTGCGGCCCGGTTGCGCGAAGCCGGCATCCGGCATTCTGTGATCGTCATGCTCGGCATCGGAGGTGTCGAGCGCACCCGGGAACACGCCGAAGCGACAGCGGATCTGTTGACGGCCATGGACCCGCCCTACGTCGGCGCACTGACCACGACGGTGGTTCCAGGCTCTCCCCTCGCCGACGCCGAGGCGGTCGGAGAGTTCACGCTTCCCGACCCCTGGGGCATGCTCGCAGAGCTCGAGATCCTGGTGGACCGCGCCAGCCTCGGCCGCTGCACCTTCCACGCGAACCACGCCAGCAACTATCTGCCCCTGCGGTTGAACCTGCCGACGGATCGGGAGCAAGGCCTCGCAATGCTCCGTGAAGCCCTGCGCCGACGGGATTCCTCGCTTCTGATCCCGGAGTCCTGGCGCGGACTCTGATGCACGGCACGTCTGCCGCTTGACATCCCCGGTACTCGAACACGACAATGGGGCCGTTACGCACTCACCTGAAGGCGCCTTCGAGGAAGTCCGACGCTCATGACCGATCCCGACCGCACAATCAACGTCCTGATGGTGGACGACGAAGAGGACCTGGTCAGCCTCCTGTCCCAGCGCCTCAAAAAGCGTGGGATGGACGTGGTCACCGCCACTTCGGGTGCCGAAGCCCTGGCCGTTGCTGAACACCGTCAGTTCGATGTCGCCGTGGTCGACCTCAAGATGCCCGGTATGGACGGCGTCGAGGTCATGCAGAAGCTGCGGGCGGCCCAGCCCTTCATTCAGACCATCATGTTCACGGGCCATGGCACGACCGAATCGGCCCTGGAAGCCGGCAAGCTCAGCACCTTCCGCTACGTCATGAAGCCCTGCCCCTTTGACGAACTCGTCGACATCATCCGCGAGGCTCATCGCCGCAAGCGCACCGACCTGCGCCGTCTCTTCCAAGAGGAGATGCGCATCGCCATGAGGCAATCCTCGACCGCCAGCGATATCCTCGCCGCCGGCGAGCGTCTGCGGCAGAAGTATGAGCAGGACTGACCTCAACCCTCCGGTCGTTTCCCGCATCGCCCTGCTCGGCGGTGGTGAACTCGCAGCCGAATTGCTGCGCACGATCCGCGGCCTCTGCCCCTCCGGTGAACGCCTGAGCGTGATCGCAGTCTGCGATGCCGACTCCCGCTCCCCGGCACTCGAGGTGGCCCGCACCATCGGCGTACCCCACGTCGGGCGTCTGGCCGCCGAGGTGTTCGGACACAGCGACGTGGACGTGGTGCTCGATCTGCGCGACGTCGCTCATCCCGGATTCGGAGTCGAGGACATGATCCCCCGCGACGTGCAGATCCTGGGCCGTCAGGCCGTAGACCTCCTGCTCAACATGCTCGAACTGACCCGCGACAGCGAAGCCGCCCGCGCCCTCGACCTGGCCAAGCTGCAGGACACACGCGCGCGCCTGGACCAGTTCATGGAATTCGCTCCGTTCTCCATCTACATGAAGGATACCCAGCTCGAATACACGGCGATGAACCGTATGGCCCTCACGTTGCTCGGCCTGGAACACGCCGAGGTGCTGGGCAAAAGCGACTTCGACCTCTTTCCTTCGGCCGTCGCCCGACGCATCCACGCCCGGGAACAACGGGTCCTCGAAGACCTGCAACCCGCCACCTTCGACGGCGTGCTTCCGTTGCCGAACGGCGAGCGGATGTACTTCTCGGCCACGATCTTCCCCGTCGTCAGCGACGGTGAGCCCATCGCCTTGTTCGGCCTGATCGAAGACATCACCGAGCTGCACCACTCGACCCGCAAGCTGGTCCACCAGCGCGAGGAGCTCGTCGAAACAAGGGAAGAGCTACGGGGTATCCTCGAGAACAGTCTCGATATCATTTTCCTGACGCGACCCAACGGCAGCCTGATTTCCTACAACAACAGCGCCGAGGATGTCTTCGGCGAAGACCGCGATTCGGTGCTCCGGCTGCACATCCAGGACTTCGCCGTGGAGGAGGAAAGCCTGCTCGGCCTGGTGGACGATGCCCTGGAACATGGCCACGCCGCCGCATACGACGTGAAGCTGAAACGCCGGTCAGGAGGCGAGATGGTCACCAACATCTCGCTGACTCGGGTCAACGACCCCCTGGGCCGGCCGGTGGAGTTGGTGGGCATAGCCCGCAACATCACCGAGCGGCTCCAGCTGCAGGAGGACCTGATCCAGACAGAACGGCTGGCCGCCATCGGCAAAATGGCCGCTGGCGTGGCCCACGAAATCAACAACCCGCTGACGATCATCGAAGCCGTCGCCGGCATCATGGAGGATCTGCTCGACGAAAAGAGCGCCGAAGTGGACGAGGAGATCGCGAACACGCTGCGTGAGAGCATCGCCAAGCTCTATGTTCACACGCGACGCTGCACATCGATCACACACAACCTGCTGGGGTTCGCACGGCGTTCCGCTGGATCGCGGCGCATGGTTTCGGTGACGAGCCTGCTGGACCAGTCCCTCGATCTGCTCCGTCCCGAGGCCAATCGGCTGAGATTGCGCGTGTTGCGCCACTACGCGCGCAACGTGCCCGGCGTGCACACCGATTCGCAGTTGCTCGAGCAGATCTTCGTGAACCTGCTCAAGAACGCCATGGACGCCATCGAGGAGCGATCGCCAGAACAGGCGATCATCGAACTGAGCGTGTCGCTGTTGGAGGATCCCGGCGACGCCAGCATGAGCGTGGCCGCCACGGTCAAGGACAACGGCATCGGGATTCCCGACGAGAACCTCTCCCAGGTCTTCGATCTCTTCTACACGAGCAAACCCGCCGGCAAGGGCACCGGGCTGGGCCTGTCGATCGTCCACAACATCCTCAAGAAGCTCGGCGGCGAGATCCGCGTGGAGAGCGAGTACGGCAAGGGCTCGAGTTTCACGGTCGTCCTGCCGCTGAAAGCCGTCGGAGACGACGACACGGACGAAGGCTAGCGCCTGCGCACTCCCACGACGTTCGGCACCGGATAGGCGTCCCCCAACCGGGCCCCACCCACGATCCCGCCCACATACTCGTGCTCCTCGCCCCCCGCGTTCACGTAGAGCTGGGACGGTGGGCCGCCTTCCGTATACATGCAGCGTTCCAGGCCAAGCGGCTCAGCAAGCAGGCGATTGATCAAATCGTGAGTCGACAAGGGTCGAGCACAGAAAATCAGCAGGATACGGCCGGCGGCGTCGAGGCCGATGGCCGACGTGGCATGACGGCGCCTCTGCTGGGACCAGGTATTGTTCCGGTGGCAGGACACCATGCGAATGCCCTGCACAAGTGAGCCGTAAAGAGTGCGGATGGTGGCAAAATCCTCACAGGTGCGGTCGATGATCGCAACTCGGTCGACGTCGTCGGCGATGGGGTCGAAGGCCAGCACCGTGTTGTCCTTCGAAACGTAGGTGTTGTTGACGTGCTCGCGGGTGCGCATGAGCGAGACGCTCGTGCGGTAATCCTGCTGGTACATGCTCGCATTGATCGCAGCCACGAGATCGTGATCCCTGGCCCAGCTGCGGGCCGTGTTCAGTTCTCCTTCTCCGGGGGCCGTGGAATTGAGCAGCACCAGATCGAAGCGTTCGGGATCGATGCGCAGCACATGCAGAGCACGGTCGTCGTCGATCACGGAGAAGTCGGCCAGTTCGAGCCCCGGCTCGAGTGTGCGCCAGGAATCTCCTGCCGCCGCACACGACGCAGCCAGCAGAACCCCCAGGACTATTCTCAGTCCAGACCGTCGAGCCATGTCAGGATCTCCTCGGTACGCGACGTCATCAGCATAGGATCGCCACGCGACTCCACGTTCAGCCGCACGAGCGGTTCGGTGTTGCTCATCCTCAGATTGAAGCGCCAGTCGGCATGATCGACGGACAGGCCGTCGGTATGATCCACCAGCACGGCTCCCGGCGACCAGCGCTCCTCGGCGAGACGCAGTGCGGCCTCGGGCGAAGAGATGCGCCTGTTGATCTCGCCGCTCGCCGGATAAGCCCGCTGCATATCGCCGACCAGGGCCGAAAGGGGTTGACCGGTCACGCACATCTCCTGCAGCACGAGCAGCCAGGGAATCATACCACTGTCGCAGTACGCAAAGTCGCGGAAGTAGTGGTGGGCGCTCATCTCCCCGCCGTAGACGGCGTCTTCGGCGCGCATGCGCTCCTTGATGAAGGCGTGGCCGGTCTTGTTCATCATCGGCACGCCGCCGGCGGCGCGCACCACTTCGACTGTGTTCCAGGTCAGGCGCGGGTCATGAATGATGCAGGCGCCCGCCTCGAGGCGCAGGGCGGCACGGGCCAACAGACCGACCAGGTAATAGCCCTCGACGAAGGCACCGGTCTCGTCGAAAAAGAAGCAGCGATCGAAATCACCGTCCCAAGCCAACCCCACATCTGCCCCGTGTTCTCTCACTGCGGCTGCGGTGGCGGCGCGGTTCTCCGGCAGCAGGGGGTTGGGAATGCCGTTGGGAAAGGTCGGGTCGGGATCGTGGTGAAGTCGGATCATCTCGAAGGGAAGGTGCGGAGCCAGCAGGTCCACCGCGGGACCGGCGCAGCCATTGCCGGCGTCGGCGACGACCTTCAACGGCTTCATGGCTTTCACATCGACATAGGAGAGCAAATGTTCGGCATACTCGATCCTGATGTCCACGGTTCGGGTCGAGCCGCTCCTGGCAGCCGCGGGCAGATCTCCGGCTGCTGCTCTCAGGCCGATTTCGTGCAGACCCGTGTCTCCGCTCACCGGACGCGATCCCTCGCGTACCAGCTTCATCCCATTCCAGCCCAAGGGATTATGGCTGGCGGTGATCATCACGCCTCCCGCCAGTCCCAGATGTTGAACCGCGTGGTAGACCTGTTCGGTACCGCACAGTCCCAGGTCGACCACGTCGGCGCCGCCGGCGTTCAGGCCCTCGGCCAGGGCTGCGGCCAGCTCGGGGCTGCTGTCGCGGATGTCGCGGCCCACGGCGTAGGTGCCGAGGCCCAGTTCGAGGACGGCGGCGTGGCCCACCCGGCGGGCCAATTCGGCGTCAAGCTGATCGGGAACGCGGCCGCGGACATCGTAGGCTTTGAAACAGTCCGGAAGTGAGGTCATTCTGATTCCTCGTCTGAGGTTGATGTTGATTCGCGCAGGATGGTCACTTCGTCCCCCACGATCTCCAGCACCTCGACCGGCCCGCCGTAGTGGGCCGCCATCCCCGTGTCGATGCACCAGGCGCGGCCGCTGCAGTGGGCGGTCACCCCGGCGTCCTGAACCGTGTGGCCCATCACCATGCGTTCGACGCCCAGGCGATCCAGAACGGAGTCGAGAACAGCTGCGGCGCTGTCACCGGGAGCGTCGGAGTAGAGGCGGTTCCAGGTGGGGCTGCGGCTCGTGTGCACGCCGTCGGGAGCAGATCCTTCACCCAACAGCCAATTCCGCACTTCGATGTTCCAGAGCTCGATACCATGATCGACGTGCTCGGGCAACACCCCGCCGTGGACGAACACCGTCTCCCCAAGAATGAGGATCACGGGACGCTCGGCGAGTTTCCTGGCCATCGGACCACCCGGCCTGAACGCCGCCGCCCGACCGCGCTGCGCCTCGGGCAAGGCGGCCAGTTCCTCATCGACGGTGTACGGCGTGTCGGCATAGTCGGCGAATCCGTCTTCGGTCACGTAGCGGAAGTCCAGCCGGGCGTTCATCAGCTCGTGGTTGGCGTTGAGCAGGTGGACGGCACCGCCGGCCGCGGCTGCCTCGACTTGCAGTCGTTCGAGCAGGGAGAAGATATCGGGTTCGTCGTCACCGCGGTCGAATACATCGCCGGTCTGGACCAGGATCATGTCGCCGCCGATCCAGCGGTCCTGTTCGTCGACGGCGCCTGCCAGACGCAAGGCGCGGCGGGCGGCGTCGAGATCGCCGTGCAGGTCGCCGACGGCGACGATGCGAACGGTGTCGATGCCGCATGCCGCCGTCAAGGCGACAAGAACAACCGGAAGCAGCAAGAAGAGACGTCGTAACATTTGATTCCTTCCTCGGCTCGGCGATGACGGCGCCCGACTATTCCACGATGGCCACGGTGGCGATCAACAGGCTGAGCGTGAAGCGACCGTCATGGCCTCCGTGGATGAAATCGTCGGTCTCCAACCGCACGTTGACGCAGGATGCGGACACCAAGTCGGGGGGCAGATCGACTTCGTACACGAAGGACTGCCCAGGTTTGTAGGCGATTGCAGGAAGCTCCCGATCCTCGACGTAAACCCGGACAATGGCCTCCGCCAACGCCGGTGAATCCACGAACTGGCCTTCCATGCGAAGCTTGCGGCCACCACCGAGGGCCAAGACAAGCGAGGCGCGGGGTGCGACCATCACGCCGAGGACACCCCCGTAGATCTGATCGACGGTTCCCACAGTCCAGTCCTGGAAGTCCAGGGAGCTGCGCGGGGGCAGCCGAACCGGGTGGTCGCGGTCGAGCTGGGCACGGACATCGGCCGCCAGGGCGTCGGAGACTTCATCGGCTTCGGGCCAGGGGGAAAGTGAAAGTCCCGGCAGCAATCGATTCCTTTGAATGAACGAATACAGATCCAGGGCGATGCGGCGGTGGCCCGCGGGATTCCAATGACCGTTGTTCTTGGCGATCTTCAACGATTCGTCCAGGAATAATGAGAACGGCAGGGGAAGGAGCTGCTCGTCGGACAACCCCACGGCCAGCAAACGCCGGCCCGCATCCAGTTTGGCCATCCAGTTGAGCATCAGGACATAGCGACCGCCCATCGATTCGACGAGCTCTGCTAGTTCCATGATCGCCATGCGCGACTCCCTGTACCGCGACCTGCTCTCGTGGTCCAGGCCGTCGAGAAGATATTGGTCCTGCGAACGGATCCCCGACATGGCCCCTGGGGTGCGTGAGATCAGGCTGGAGCCGTACTGTGGATAGCGGGGATTGAACGTAGACAGAACACCGAACCCGCGGACACCCGCCAGGTCATCAAGGTCGTTCGGCACCACGATCTGAACCACGAGGTCGGGCTGAAAGTCGGTGATTCTCCGGCGCATGTAGGCGCACTCGGAGAGGATGTTCCAGCTGGGAATCCCGATATGCAGACACTCGATCGGTGCTTCGCCCCCCCCCGCCCGTTCCTGCAGGAAGCGCTCCAGGTAGACTCCCATGCGCTCGTCCGCCGCCACCATGTTGCCGTACACATAGGAGTCGCCCAACACCACGACGCGCACAGTCCCCTGGGGCTTGGGCAGAACGAACGGCCGCTCACGGAAACCCGCCTCGTTGGTCGTGACCGTACCGAGACTGCCCTGCTGCTTGTCGATGTTCGGCTGGAAGATCCGGCCCACATCCGGATCGGGATGAGAATCGTACACTCCATAGCTCATGTTCACGAGCTCCGAGACCACCTCGCGCTTGATCTCGGGATCGGCCAGGGCCATGTCGAGGATCGCGCCGGGATCGACACTGCGCGTCCAGACATAGACCAGAATTGCTGCGAGACCCACACAGAGTATGACGGCGCTCAACAGCATGGCATTCGCACGTTCGCGACTGAGCATGGCTTCCTTTCCTCAGCAAACCCACCAGTAGACACGGGAATCCTATCACAGGTGCGACACGGCTCCTACCCGGGACACGCCGGTCGAGGTCCCGAACCTGTGCAGTTGCGGATCAGATCGGCGTCGCTCTGTCGACCGCATTGAAAAAGGCCGCAGCGGTGTGAGCTGCGGCCCTTCAATGTCAGTAGGATCCTCGTCAGGTCGAGACCTTCTCCTCGACACCGGCATCGTCCGCTTCGGCCGCTTCATTCGCTTTCTGCCACATAGCGAATTCCATATCAGAACCTCGGATGTGTTTCGTGAGCCAAAACTCCAGAAATTTCATCACCGGTTTCGAGATGCGCTCCTGATCCATATCGTGCTTCTTCTTGAAGCGCTGGACCTTCAAGATCAACTGCTGGTGTTCGTTCTTGTGCTGGGGCAACTCGACATAGTTGGACTCTTCCATCAACTTTTCTTCGTCGGTGAAGTGGAACTGGGTGTACTCGATCAAAGAACCGAGGATATCATTCATCTTCTTGTGCGCCCGGCCCTTCATCAAGGCGGCATCGAGCTCGTTGTAGATCGCCACGAGGCACTGATGTTCTTCGTCCATCAACTCCACGCCAGTCTCGAGATCGCTGCTCCAAACCATTTCGCTCATCCGCTTCCAACTCCTCGATGGTGTCGATCCTGGCTGAAAACGACGCCACAGATCGTCTTGCCCGGCTGGCGTTTTGGTCCATCTCCACCCAAACCATCCTTCGACGTTCGCACTCGAAACTTGAGGGTGGTTTTCCGTTTGCCCCAAAACATGCACATCCTTACATTCATGAACTTCTCCAAAGAGAAGTATGTTGGAAGGTGAGATCGGGTCGCACAACCCCTCCCATCGGCGGCACTCGCTTCTCAGGACGCGGGAACCGCCAAACCGGCATGGCCAGACGCATCGACCGTGGTTGCAGACCACGTGCGATAGGAAACGCCCTCTCCGTACGGAGAGGGCGTTCTCGTTGTCCAACAGTAGATTAGGGATGTATCGCGGGAGCATAGCCCGGAATCAGCTCGGCCTGGTACTGCGCCGAATCCAGCATCGCGATGCCGATGAAGATCATCACGAACAGCAGCCCACAGATCAGGATGAAGGCGTTGAACTTGCCGTCCCACCACAAGTGCATGAAGAACATGGCAACCAGCGAACCCTTGATCACCGCGATGCCCAGGGCGATCCAGATGTTCAGTGGTCCCAAATCGATATATGTGGCTCCGTAGGTGGCGACGGTCAGGACCAGCAGGGCTCCGAAAGTACCGAACAAGGCCTTCAGCGGGGCCACATGACCGAAGTCCGGATGCCGTTCGTTCTCGTGAGTGCTCATCGTCTCCGCCTTCTGCCGGTCTGCCGGCATCGAACCCCGCTAGTCGATCAGGTAGAGCAGCGGGAACAGGAAGATCCAGATCAGGTCCACAACGTGCCAGTAGAGGCCCGTGAAGTCCACCGGAGCGAAATAATCGGGGCCGAAGTCGCCGCGCAGTGAGCGGATCAACAGCCAGGTGATCACGCCGATGCCCGCGAGCACATGAATTCCGTGCAGGCCCGTCATGACGAAGTAGATTCCGAAGAACAGATGCACGTTCTTGGGTTCGAGACCGTGGGTCGCGTGATCGTCGGCGGCATCTGCAACGCCGTCGCCGTGGTCGCCAACCTCAGCGGCCAACCCTTCCGGAGCTCGAGCGGCCCGCGGCAGGATCGTGGCGTTGGGGTCGACATCGGCTGCGGAACCGCTCTGCGATGGCGCCGCGGGAATCATCAGCGCCTCCGTGGCGCCGGCCATCTCGCCTTGCACCTCGTAATTCTTGCCCCAGAGCAGGCCATGCTTCCACTTGTGTTCGTACTCCACGAACTTCACACCCAGGAACAGAAACGCACAGGCGAGCGTCAACGCGAGGCAGGTGGTCAGCAACCGCCGTTGCCCGAGCTGGGCTGCGCGTACGGCCATGGCCATGGTCAATGAGCTGACGATCAGCACGATGGTGTTGAAGCCGCCCAGGGACTTGTCGAGGAACTGGTGGGCGTAGGTGAAGATCTCCGGATGATTGTGCCTGTAGACCGCATAGGCGCAGAAGAGTCCGCCGAACAGCAGGATCTCGGTGACGAGGAAAAGCCACATGCCCAGCTTGCCCGATTCGTACTGCTGCTCCATAGAATCGAAATGGTGCTGCAGATTCGGGTTCGCGGCGTGGGCCGCGCTGTCCACGTGGCTGGAGGACTGAGAGTCGCTCATGCCGGCTTCACCTCGCTGGGAACGCGTACATAGCCGCCGCTCGCGGCGTCATACTGAACGCGGCTGTAGTCGTAGGGATTGCACACTTCAGGATCGTCGTCGAAGTTGAAGTGCACCGGCGGCGACTGGGTCTGCCATTCGAGGGCCGCTGAGCCCCAGGGATTGGCGTGGGCCCTAGGGCCGCTGACCAGCGACTTCACCAGGTAGCCGGCCACCATGAAAAACCCGATCGCCATCACGTAGCTGCCCATCGACGAGATGAAGTGCAGGAGCGAGAACTCGTCGACGTAGTCGTAGTAGCGCCGCGGCATGCCCCGGCTGCCCATGATGAACTGGGCGATGAACGTGATGTTGAAGCCCACCGTGATGATGATCGCCGAGATGCGGCCGAGCTTCTCGTCGTACATGCGGCCGAACATCTTGGGCCACCAGTAGTGCAGGCCGGCCAGGAATGCGATCACCGTGCCGCCGAACATCACATAGTGAAAGTGCGCGACGACGAAGTAGGTGTCGTGCAGATGTACGTCGGTGGCCAGCGATCCGAGGAACAGCCCCGTGAGGCCGCCGATGCCGAACAGGAACATGAAGCAGAGGGCGTAGATCATCGGCGTGTCGAGACGGATCGATCCCTTGTACATGGTGGTGATCCAGTTGAACATCTTCACGGCCGAGGGAATCGACACGCTGAACGTCAAGGCGCTGAAGATCATGTTCATGAGCTCCGACTGGCCGGAGGTGAACATGTGGTGTCCCCAGACCAGGAAGCTGAAGGCCGCGATGGCGATGCTCGAATAGGCGATGGCCCGGTAGCCGAAGATGTGCTTGCGGCTGAACACCGAGATGATCTCGCTGATGATGCCCATGGCCGGCAGGATCATGATGTACACGGCCGGGTGCGAATAGAACCAGAAGAAGTGCTGATAGAGCACCGGGTCGCCGCCCAGGGCCGGATCGAAGATGCCGATGCCCATGACGCGCTCGACGATCAGCAGCAGCAGCGTGATGCCCAGCACCGGCGTGGCCAGCACCTGGATGATGGCCGTGGCGTAGAGGGCCCACAGCATCAGCGGCATGTCGAACCAGCCCATGCCCGCGGGGCGCATGCGGTGGATCGTGACGATGAAGTTGAGGCCGGTGAACACCGAACTGAAGCCCAGGATGAAGGCTCCAAGGGTGAGGATCGAGACATGCGTATTCGTGGTCGTGCTGTAGGGCGCGTAGAATGTCCAGCCCGTATCGACGCCGCCGAGCACGATCGAGAGCACGCAGACCAGGGCGCCGACAACATAGAGATGATAGCTGGCGAGGTTGAGTCTGGGCAGCGCCACATCCTTCGCCCCGAGCATCAGCGGCAGCACGAAGTTGCCCAACGCCGCTGGGATGCCCGGGATGATGAACAGGAAGATCATGACGGCGCCGTGCAGAGTGAAGACCTTGTTGTAGTCGTCGCTCGACATGATCGTCTGGCCCTGCGTGAGCAGCTCGGTGCGGATCATCAGGGCCATGATGCCGCCGATGAGGAACATCGCCAGGATCGACGCCAGGTACATCACGCCGATGCGCTTGTGGTCGAGGGTGAAGAACCACGACCTGAACCCGCTGCTGCAGTTCAGGTAGTTCTCCGGCACGACGGCGGGAGTCATCGGGGTGTCGTTGGTCGACATCGGGAACCTCCGGAATCTCTCATCGACGCGGCTACTCGCCGCCGTCGCCTGCATCGGTCTCGGTCGTATCCGTCTCCGCGGCCTCGCCGGCCGCCTCGTCGGCGGCGGGCTCGTCGGGAGCGTGAACGCTCAGCGTCTTCATGTAGGCGATGATCGCCGTGATTTCCTTGTCCTTCAGCCGACCCTTGAAGGTCGGCATGACCGGCTCGAAGCCCTGCGAGATCCGGGCCGTGGGATCGAGCACCGATTCGCGGACGTAGTCCTCGTCGCACTCGCAGTCGGCCTGGTCGCGGATCTTGCGCATGGTGCCGTAGAGGTCCAAAAAGGTCGGCCCCACACCCGGCGCACCGTCGGTACTGTGGCACTGCTTGCAGCCCAGCAGATTGTAGAGACGCTCGCCGCCCTCGGCCGGCGAAACCGAGCCCAGGATGTCTCCGTGATCGGCGATCCAGACGTCGAAGTCCTCGGCCTCGTGCACGATGACCGTCGAGATCATCCCCGAATGCTGGGTGCCGCAATACTCGGCGCAGTACAGGTCGTACGCGCCCGGTCGGTTGGCCGTGAACCACACCTTGCGGTAGCGGCCGGGCACGACGTCGTTCTTGATGCGGAAGGCCGGGATCGACATGCTGTGGATCACGTCCTCGCTGGTCATCACCAGCGTCACCGGACGGCCGGCGGGTACGTGCAGCAGCTCGTCCATATAGCCGTTGGGGTACGTGAAGCTCCACTTCCACTTCTGCCCCGTGACCTGGATCTCGTAGGCGTCCGTGGGCGGTGTAGACATGTCCAGGTAGGCCTGGAAGCCGAAGAAGAAGATGGCCACCACCAGCAGGATGGGAATCGTCGTCCAGACGATTTCCAGAGGCAGGTTGTGGCTCGGCGTCTTCTCGACCTCCTCACCCTCCTCCCGGCGGCGATAGCGGATGGCGAAGATCACCATCAGCGCCATCAGCAGCGTGAAGAAGAACAGGCAGATCCAGAAGATGAAGTAGAAGAGTTCGTCGACCGCCTTGGCGCCTTCGGCGGCGCGTACGGGAAGCCAGAAGGTCCCCCCGTCGGCCCGCCCCAGGAAGGGAATTCCCGAGACCGCGCTCAGGGGCGACGTCAACATTCCAAGCATGCCGCTCAAGCTCATCACGACTTCCTTCTTCGATCACGACGCCGCAGCTGGATCAGCCAAAGACCCAACACGACGACGGTGACGTATCCGGCAACGCTCATCAATCTCCGCGCCGCCGGTCCGTACCGGCCCACGCTCGAATCGTACTGGAAGCAGAACAGCAGGACCTTGTCCATGCTGCCGCCGATCCTGCCCTCCGACGCTTCGACCAGCGACAGGCGCAGGGTCTGGGCGTCGAAGCTGACACCGTAGAGATAGCGCGCCACGCGCCCCTCGGGAGTCAGCACGAAGAGCGCGGCGGGGTGCATCCACTCCTGGCGTTCCTCGTTGTAGGCGTACCCGAATCCCACGGCGTCGGCGAGGGCCCGGCTCTGGTCGGCGGTCCCGGTCAGGAAATGCCATCCCGAGCGGGCCGAGGGTCGGCCGTAGGACTGCAGGTAGGTGTCCTTCTTCAAATTGGCGAGCCGAGGCCCCTCGCGGGCGTCAATGCTCACCGTGATCAGCTCGAACTCCTGGCCCGGCGTCCATTCCAACTCCTTCATGCCGTCGACCATGGCGTTGAGCACCAGGCCGCAGAGCATGGGGCAGGAATAGTACCCCAGGTTGAGGATCACCGGCCGGCCGGGGTGGAAGAAATCCCCGAGCGCCACCTCCATGCCGTCCTCGTCGACGAACTTCAGGTCCAAGGGGGCCTGGGCGTCGGGCCGCTCGGTCACATCGACCGCCTCGAGTCCGGCGGGGGCCGCTTCGATGCGGTCCTCCTGGGCCGAAGAAGCTGCAGCCCCCAGCAGCGCGATCATGAAGACCAGCGCCATCGCCCGCTGCATCATGGCGCCGTTGTCCCGCCGCCGTTGGTGCGGACGACCGAGGCCGTGGCCTTGTCGATGGGCATGCCCACCCTGCCGGCCTCCTCGTTCACCCAGCGCACAGGTTCGGCGAGACGTGCGACCTGTTCGGCACGCAAATCCGCAAATTCGGCAGGCGCGATGTTCTTACGCACCAACTCGCGGTCGCGCATGGCGTAGAACCCGATCTGCAGGAGGATGATCACCAGCACGGTGACCAGCACGAACACCGCCGCAGCGGTGAAGATCTCCAGCAGAGCCAGGCCTTCCCTTTGGGTCTTCGTGCTCAAGCCTGCCCGCCTCCTAGTAGTTCTCGAAGTTCAGCGAATCGACGAGCCGTGGATCACGGCGGGCGATCAGCAGCCGATTGCCGGCCAGCAGCCCGAGGGCCACGATGAACACGCCGCTCATGCCGATCAGCAGGGTGACGTCGACGGGACGCAGCGGCACGCCGCCGGGGCTGAGTTCGGGCATGATCAACCAGAAGAGATCGATCCAGTGCATGACCAGGATCCACACTGCCCAGAACGCCATGAGCGGCACGCGGCGCTTGGTAAAGCGCGACATCAGGCCGGCGAAGGGGATCAGCCAGTGACAGAAGATCAGGATGTAGCCCACCGTCGACCAGCCGTTCTCCTGTCGCTTGAGGAACCACATGGTTTCCTCGGGGATGTTCGCGTACCAGATGAGCATCCACTGGGAGAACGCGATGTACGCCCAGAAGAACACGAAGGCGAACATGGCGCGGCCGTAGTCGTTGTAGTGCTCTTTGGTCACGAGACCTTCGAGGCGTCCTGAACGCTGCAGGCCCAGGGTCAACAGCAGCATCAACGAGAAGAAGCTCACGACGATGCCGGCGAACCAGTACACGCCGAACATGGTGCTGAACCAGACCGGGTCGAGACTCATCATGAAGTCCATGCCCGCGAGAGTCTGGGTGAGCCCGTAGATGATCAGGGCCGCGCCAGCCAGCTTCTCACTCCTGAGCGTGTAGGCCACGTCGCCGCTTTCGTCCTGCTTCAGCGACCAACGCCGGAACAGGGTCGCCAACGCCGTCCAGATCGTGAAGTACACCGCCACACGCACGATGAACCACTTGGGGCTCAGGAACACGGCCTTGTGGGCCAGCAGCGGGCTGTGCTCCATGTGCGCGGCGTCCGTCCAGGGGTAGACGTGGTCGAGGTTCAGCAGCAGAGGAATCGACAGCAGCCCCAGGGCCGGAATCGTCCCCGAAACGATTTCGGCGATGCGGCGGATCACCACGCTCCACTCCGAGCGTGTGAGGTGCTGCAGGGGCACGAACCACAGGGCGCCGAGGGACAGCGAAAGCAGGAACATGAAGTTGAGCAGATACGCGAACCAGAAGTGACGCATGCCGTCGCCTTCGCCCTGCCCCAGGACCCAGCTGGCGCCGAGGCCCGCGACGGCGAGCACGGCCCCCACCACGACGATGCGCTTATGGGCGCCGTCGAGGGTCAGGCGTGTCCGCTCGAGGATCGACGCGTCTCGATGCTGATGAGCCAAGACTTGCTCCCTTCTACTCCGCAGCCGCGCCCAGCGCGACGCGGTCTTCCGCCGACAGATCGGAAACTGTGGCCGCGCCGCGGCTCAGCTGCAGCGCGCGCACGTAGCTGACGATGGCCCAGCGGTCGTCGACCGGAATCTGGGCGGCATAGGGCGGCATGTTGCGGATGCCC
This sequence comes from uncultured bacterium, assembly GCA_937910695.1. GTDB lineage: Bacteria > Krumholzibacteriota > Krumholzibacteriia > LZORAL124-64-63 > LZORAL124-64-63 > CALEMW01. Next base: position 29,608 of record CALEMW010000040.1, on the reverse strand, counting down.
CGTCGAATCGTGTTGTAGAGGTGCCCCACCGGTCGCGCGACGACGGCGTCGCTCACGAGGTTGGTGGGCGGTACCCAAGTACCTTCCATCAGCGAGTTGGCGCGCTTGTTGATCATGCCGTCGCCTTCGCCGCTGTAACCATGGCACACGGCACAGTAGATCTCGAAGCGTTCGCGGCCGCGGGTCAGCAGGGCCTCGTCCACGGGCACCGGAAAGGCCTCGACCCAGACGCCGTCGACCATGCCTTCGGTCAGGCCGGGATTCCCCACTACGTCGTCGCGGGCGACCGTGCCCTCGGGAGGCAGGCGCATGCCGCGGCCGTCGGCGAACATCGCATTGGCCTTCTGGGTCTTCACCTTGTCCTGGTTGTCCATGTCCCAGACGAGGCTCGCCCGCGGGCTGCGACCCTTGATGACCCGCTGCTTGGCCAGCAGGGCCAGCGGGATCATCATCAGCAGCGTCAGGACCAGGACGATCGATGTGAACGGTTTCGGCATGACCTCAGTCCTCCACGGTCTCGAGGGCGTCCGGGTTCAGCGATTCCAACAGCTCCCGAGTCTTTTCGAGATGGAACCGGGGATCGCGCGCCTCGATCGAGATGAAGAAACGATCGGCGGTGGCCCGCTTGAACCGCGTGCTGTTGAACAGCGGATGATGATGCTGGGGCAGCTTGTTGAGGCCCCACATGCCGAAGAACGTCGTCAGGGCGCTCAGCAGAACGGTCAGCTCGAACATCACCGGCACGGCGGCGGGCACCCCGAAGTAGGGCTTGCCGCTGATCATGAACGGATAGTCCACAGCGTTCATCCACCACTGCATCAGCCCGGCCAGGGTCAGACCTGCCAGACCGCCCACCAGGACGATCAGGGGCAGCTTGGTGCCCTTCACCCCCATGGCGTGGTCGAGGCCGTGCAGCGGGAACGGCGTGTGGCAGTCCCAATTCTCGTAGCCCGCGTCGCGGACCTTCTCGGCCGCGTCGAGCAGATCGCCGGGCACGCTGAACTCGGCCAGGTAGCCGTAGAGCTCGCGTCCGGTGGTCGTGTCGTTGTCGTTCGCCATGAGCGTCGTCTCCAAAGTTCGCTTCGTCGTCCCCACGCAGGCCGACTTTCTATTCCGGGTTCGTCCCGTGGTAGTCGCCGACGGGGCGGGCCGTCTTGTTTTCCCAATGCTGCTGCGGCATGACCGTCTTGACCTCGGCCATGGCGATCATGGGCAGGAAACGGACGAACAGAAGCACGAGAGTGAAGAACAGGCCGAAGCTGCCCACGAAGGTCAGGATGTCCACGATCGTAGGCTGGTAGTAGCCCCACGATGAAGGCAGGAAATCCCTGCTCAGCGACGTGACCGTGATCACGAAGCGCTCGAACCACATGCCGATGTTCACGAAGATGGTGATCACCAGCAGCGACCACGGGTTCGTGCGGATCTTCTTGAACCAGAAGAACTGGGGCGAAATCACGTTGCAGCTGACCATCGTCCAGTACGCCCAGGCGTAGGGCCCGAAGGCGCGGTTGACGAAGGCGAACTGTTCGGCCGGGTTGCCGCCGTACCAGGCGATGAAGAACTCCGTTGCGTACGCGTAGCCCACCATGGTGCCCGTGGCCAGAATGATCTTGGCCATGGTTTCGAGATGATACAGCGTGATGAAGTTCTGGAGATTGAAAACACGGCGCGCCGGAATGAGGCAGGTCATCACCATGGCGAAGCCGGAGAAAATGGCGCCCGCCACGAAGTAGGGCGGGAAGATGGTCGTGTGCCAGCCCGGCACCTGAGCCGTCGCGAAGTCGAACGACACCACCGAGTGCACCGATAGCACCAGCGGCGTGGCGAGTCCGGCCAGCAACAGATAGGCCTTCTCGTAACGGTGCCAGTGCCGATTCGAACCGCGCCAGCCCAGGGCGAAGAAGCCGTAGGCGATCTTGCGGACCTTGCTCGTCGCCCGGTCGCGCAGCGTGGCGAGGTCGGGCACCATGCCCGTGTACCAAAACAGCAGCGAGACGGTGGCGTAGGTGCCCACGGCGAACACGTCCCACAGCAGCGGGCTGCGGAAGTTGGGCCACATCGCCTGGTAGTTGGGCAGCGGGAAGAGCCACCACACCACCCACACGCGCCCCACGTGGATGCCCGGGAAGATTCCGGCGCAGATCACCGCGAAGATCGTCATGGCCTCGGCGAAGCGGTTGATCGAGGTCCGCCACTTCTGCCGCAGCAGGAACAGGATGGCCGAGATCAGCGTGCCGGCGTGGCCGATGCCCACCCAGAACACGAAGTTCACGATGGCCCAGCCCCAACCCACGGGGTTGTTCAGGCCCCATACGCCGACGCCGGTGAAGATCAGGTACGCGATCATCGCGAACATCACGGCGGCCAGCGAGGCGGTGATGCCGATGGAGATCCACCAGGCCTTCGGCGCGCCCGGACGCTCCACGATGCCGCAGATGTGGTCGGTCACCGACGTGAAGGTCTGCCCGCCCGTGATCAGCTCGTGAGGCCGGGTCGGGTCGTGGACCGTGTTGTCGATTTCCTTAGTGAGCAGGATGCCCATCGGAACTCTCCGCCAGTTCGGGGTTCGGATTGCGCAGACGGGCCAGATAACTCGTCCGCGGCTTGATGTTCAGCTCGGCCAGCATGTGATAGGAACGCTCGTTTGCCGTGAGTTCCGCCACCTTGCTGGTCTCGTCGTTCAGATCGCCGAAGACGATGGCATCGGTGGGGCAGGTCTGCTGGCAGGCGGTCTTGATTTCACCATCCCGCACCTCGCGTCCCTCGTTCTTGGCCTCGATCTTCACGCTCTCGATGCGCTGCACGCAGTAGGTGCACTTCTCCATGACGCCCCTGGCCCGGATCGTGACTTCCGGGTTGTAGACCATCTGCTGGACGTCGGGAATGTCCTTGTTGAAGTTGAAGAAGTTGAAGCGCCGCACCTTGTAGGGGCAGTTGTTCGCGCAGTAGCGAGTGCCCACGCAGCGGTTGTAGGCCATCTCGTTGAGGCCCTCGGCGCTGTGCATGGTCGCGCCCACCGGACACACCTGTTCGCAGGGCGCCATCTCGCAGTGCACGCAGGCAACGGGCTGCTGGGCCACCTTGGCCTCGTCGGGCTCGCCTTGGAAGTAGCGGTCGAGGCGTATCCACGACATCTCGCGGCCACGACCCACCTGGTCCTTGCCCACAACCGGGATGTTGTTCTCGGCCTGACAGGCCACGACGCAAGCGTTGCAGCCGTTGCAGGAGTTCAAGTCGATGGTCATGCCCCAGGCATGGCCCTCGTAGGTCCGTTCCTCCCACAGCGAGCGCAGCGGCGGCAGGTGATGCCGGTGCTCCACGAAGTTCGGGTCCTGCTTGTACTCCTCGTAGGTGCCCTCGAGGATCAAGGTGTGGGAGCGTTGTTCACGCTCGTTGCGCCCCGTGGCATCGATGGCGAAATGGTCCTGTGTCGTTGAGAGCGGATAGCTGCGGCCGGTGCGGCCTATCTTCAGGCCGTCGCTGAAGTCGAGGGTCGCGGCGGTGCGCAGGGTGTAGGTATCGAAGCCCGTGCCGTCGCCCACGCGGCCGGCGGCCGTGCGGCCGTGACCCAGCTGGACGACGCAGGTCCAGGGCGCCTGTCCCGGCTGCACGAAGGCGGCCATCTCCAGAGTGCGGCCGCCGACATCCAGGGTCAGCAGATCTCCATGTTTCACGCCCAGAGCTTCGGCGGTGGCATAACCCAAAATGGCTGCGTTGTCCCAGGTCAGCTTCGTCATGAAGTCCGGCAGCTCCTGAAGCCAGCCGTTGTTGGCGAAGCGGCCGTCGTAGAGGGACGGATCGCGCTGGAAGATGATTTCGAGATTGTTCTCGCCCAATTCAGGTGCGTGAGCGGCTGCGCCGCGACGTACGCCCGCCACGATCCCCCGGCCTTCGAGGGTGGGAACGACTTCAACGCTTTCCGAGCCGGTCAACACACCCGACTGCAGCAGCTTCAGCCATGCCGTTTCGCGGTCCAGAACCGGCAGCATGCCGTCGGCCGTGCTCCGTACCAGGACATGTCCCGCCGCCGGGGAGCCCTCGAGGAGCAGCGCAAGCAGCTCGATGGGTGTCCGCCCCTCGTAGAGAGGTCGGATGAGGGGCTGCACCACCGAGTAGCGGCCCTCGGCGTCGCGCACATCCGACCACGATTCGAGGGTGTGGGCCCGCGGCAGATGCCAGGCGCACGCCTTGGATGTTTCGTTGACGAAGTCGGACAGATGGATCGTGTGTTCGATCTTGGCGAACAGCCCTGCCATGTCGGTATCGGCCGGCCCGTCGAACACGGGGTTGCCTCCGAGAACGACCAGAGTGTTCACACTGCCCCGTCCCACTGAATCAGCCAGGAATCCCATGGCGGCGGCGTGGTGCGGGCGGTTGCGATCGGACAGGTCGACATGCACGACCGTACGACCGGTGTTGCCCAGGGCCCGGTTCAACAGATGAGCCAGGGTATGAACCCAATCGGGCTGACGGGAGCCGACGGCGATCACCGAGGCGCCCCGGTGATGCATCAGATCACGGGCAAGAGCGGGAATCCAAGCCGGCGCGTGACCGGCGTGGCCCAGGGCTTCTTTCATGCCGCCGAAGTCGCCCGGCAGATCCAGTCCCTGCTTTGTGGTCAGTTCGGCGGCCAGCTGCAGCAACGTCGTGCCGATTGCGGAGGAAGCCGTCGGGAAGCGGTGGTCCGCCATGCCGCCGGTGATGCTGTAGCCGGCTTCGACCACATAGAGACGGTTCATGCGCCCGTCTTCAACGCGGCGCGCGGCCGTGTACTCACGAGCGTTGCGCAGGGCCGTCGGGTGATCCTGGAAGAGATCGGCATCGAAACAGGCGACGACCTTGGCTTCTCCCAGGCGGTAGTTCGTGGCCACGGCGTGGCCGAAGGCCTGGGCCGCTCCCGAACGCTCGTTGTCGCGGGTCAGCGGCTCCCATTCGAACCAGCCGGCCTGAGGAAACACCTCACGCACACGGTCCTGCATGGCCGCACGGGTGGGCGACGAGGAGCGCTCGACCAGGAAGGCCAAGCCCGTGCCGCCCGAGGCGCGGAGGGCGCCGAAATGCTCGGCGGCGTAGGTCTCGAAATCGTTCCAGGAACGTTTGTGCTCGGTGCCGCCGTGGCGCTCCACGGCGTGACGGCTGCGGTCGGGATCGAAGAGTTCGAGCACCAGGGCCTGGGCGAAGTGGTCCGTCGCGCCGAGGCTCAACGGATGGTCGGCGTTGCCCTCCACCTTGATCGGTCGGCCGTCATAGCTGGTCACGACCAGAGGCCGCATCTCGCCAGCCAGCTCCATGGCCGTAGCGAAGCCCCGGGGAATTCCCGGATCCACGCCTTCGGGACGGCTTGTGAACGGAACGATCTTTTCCTCGGGCCAGCGACAGCCGACCACACCGGCCATGGCCACCGAGGCGCCCATGAGCTGCAGGAAGCGACGGCGCGACACGGCGTCGGTAGGCACGGCGGCCTCGGCCGGGAATTCACCCTCGAGGAACTGGCGGAATTCGGGCTTGTCACCCAGCTCCTCGAGGCTGCGCCAGTAGGCCTGATCGGGGCTCTTGTTCATCGATGACATGTCGAACAATCCGTCGGAGGGTTGATGTTACGGGCCTCGCGCAGCTGCGCGCCCAGCTCTCGCTGGTCCAACCCGGGCGTCCAGCCCATGGTCGTGGCCTCGTCGACGGGTCGCAGATGCGCCTCGGGATCGCGGTGGCAACCCAGGCACCAACCCATGTTCAGCCCCTCGGCCTGTGAAACGACCTCCATCTGGTCGATCCGGCCGTGGCACGATTCGCAGCCGATGCCGCGGGTCACATGGGCGCTGTGGTTGAAGTAGACGAAGTCGGGCAGGTCGTGGATCCGCACCCACTCGATGGGCAGACCCGTCTGATAACTCTCACGCACGAGGGTGAGTCGATCGCTTTCCGTCTTGATCGTGGCATGGCAGTTCATGCAGGTCTGGGTCGGTGGGAGCGTAGCCGCCGCGCCTTTTTCCACACCTGTATGGCAGTAGCGGCAATCGATGCCCAACTCACCGGCATGGAGACGGTGGCTGTAGGAGACCGGCTGCTCAGGTTGGTAACCCACGCTGGTCGTTCCGGGATCGAACAGCAGATACAGCATGCCGAGGATATAGACAGGAGCCCCGGCAGCCATCAGGGCGACGGGGAGACGGATGGCGTTGGCCCATTTCGGGAACTCGAACGAGTCGCGGCCTTGCTTGTCGTGGTCCAACTGGGTGCTCCAGATTGCGCCCGGTAGGGGCAGACCAGATCGTCTTCAACAGAACGCCCGCGGTTCGATGCGGCGCAGCCTCTCGAAACGCGAGCGGCGAAATCGTAGAATATTTGTCCGCTTAAGGCAATAAAAAACCTGACGCCGCCTTTTCATATCACGGCGGCGGCGATCCTTCAAACCTTGAATGAGGTCCCGCAGCTGCACGTGCCCCGGGCGTTCGGATTGCGGAACTTGAAGCCGCCGCCGATCAGGTCATTGGAGAAGTCGATGGTCAAGCCGTCCAGGAAAGCCAGATCGGCCTCGTCGCAGGCCACTTTGAGCTCGCCGAGATCAAAAACCGTCTCGTTGGCGGCGGCGGCTTGCTCCAGGCCCATGCGATAGGACTGTCCAGAGCACCCACCGGCGTCGACTCCCATCCTCACAACAGGATTCTTCACTCCCTGGGATTCACCCAGTCTCAACAGTTCACGGTGAGCCGTCTCGGTTACGTTGATCATGCTGTACCTCCGGTCCGCTTGGTCGCACCCTATTCAGGACATATCTTGTCGGATAATCTAACTCCGCTTCCCCAAGGAGCAAGGCGGGACCCGGCTTGACGTTCCAGGCGAAGGCCGTCATCATCAAGGAACAGGAAAACCCAACGTGGCCCCGCATTCCGGATGACTCCGAGGAGATCGCCGTGACCCGCATTTTGCCCCGAGTCATCTTCCTTTTCATTCTCACGGCCACGACCGTCGTTTTCCTCGCCGCGGCTGTGTCACTGAACGGATGCAGCGGCAGCAACGGACGCCCGAACATCCTGTTGATCATTCTCGACACCGTCCGTGACGACTACACGGGTGTGAGCGGCGGCACCCGTGGGCTGACACCGGCCCTCGACGCCGTCGCCGCCGAAGGCACCGTCTTCCACGAAGCCTGGGCCAACGCGCCCTGGACCGTTCCCTCCCATGCTTCGATGTTCACCGGCGTGCTCTCATCGACCCACGACTGCAACCACCAGCACACCCGACTCAACGACGACTGGAAGACCGCAGCCGAATACATCGCCGACCAGGGTTACGAAACAGCCGCCTTCTACAGCAACCCCTGGCTGTCCGACCGCACGACTGGTCTGCTCCGCGGCTTCGCCCTGAAGAGCGAAGCCCCCGCCTCGGGAGGCAATCCTGCTTTCCGCGGCGACCAAGGCGGCGAGACTACACGACGACAATTTCGCGACTGGTTGGAGCACCGCACGACCGACAAACCGTTCTTCGCCTACGTGAACTTCCTCGAGGCCCACCACCCCTACGATCCGCCGACCAAGTTCCGGACCGATCACCTCGCGAACCTCCCCGCCGGCGATCAGGTGAGCAGCAACTGGGTCATGGAATACCAGGCCGGCCTCCACCCACCCGAGACGGTGGACTGGGCCCGGGTCTCGGCCCTCTACGGCGGCGACGTGAACACAACCGACGGACTGCTGGCCGGCGTGATGGCCGCCCTTGAGGATCTGGGAGTTCTGGACGACACCGTGGTGATCATCACCTCTGACCACGGCGAGCACCTGGGCGAGCACGGCCTGATCGCCCACCAGTTCTCAGTGAACGAACCTTTGCTGGCGGTACCCTTGGTGATCCGCGCTCCCGGACGTCTGGAGCCGGGCGACCGCTATGAACCGGTCATGCTGAGCGATCTGTTCACCACTCTGCTAGATGTTGCAGGAGTCGAACCGTCCCCGAAGCGACGTCACAGCATCTCGTTGATGTCGGACCTTGAGCCGGGCCCCAGACCTCTGATCGCTGAATACTACAAACCCAACAACTCCCTGACCGGCGCCTTGAGACGGCTCAACCCCTCCCTCGATGTCGCGCCCCTGAGTCGAAGCTATCGAACCCTCCGCCTCGGCGACCTGAGGCTGACCGTCGACAGCGATCAACGCACCATTCTGCATAATATCGCCGTCGATCCCCACCAACTCGTCGACATCTCGCGTGATCAACGCAACGAGACCCGAGCTTTGAAAAGCCTTCTGCTTGAATCCCTTGAGATTAGCCCCACCAGCGACGAGGACATCAGCATCGACCCGGCCACACGCGAACAACTACGATCTTTGGGGTATATCCACTGATTGAAGGCTAAATGGGGTGTTTCCTTTTCTTCATATCCGATTGACGCCCAAGTGCTGAGTCGATACTCTCCTGAAAGCTCTTTCTCGTTTCCTGCAATTCTGGAGTTCGTCCCATGCCAGAACGCGATATGACGTCGTGCAATGATGCCTCCGACGAAGTCGGTGCCGAGTTAGGCCACCTCAACGACTCGGAACAACGCCTCAGAGCGTTAGCGGATGCCTCGTTCGAGGCCATTTTCCTTTCAGAAAATGGCACCTGCATTGATCAAAATATCAGCGCGGAAGCATTATTCGGGTACAGCCACGAAGAGGCACTCGGCCAACCAGGTACGAACTGGATCGTGCCTGAGAATCGTGAGCTGGTCATGAAGAACATGCTTGATGGCGTTCAGGAACCTTACGAAGTCACAGCGCTCCGAAAAGACGGCAGTACGTTTCCCTGCGAGATTCAGGGCCGCATGCTTACCTATCACGGGAAGCAGGTCCGGGTCACGGCATTGCGCGACATCACCGCTCGGATAGAGGCGCAAAGGGCCAGAGACGAGGCCGAGCAGAGAAATAAGGCCCTCATCAAATCGATCCCAGATTTGATGCTCGTCGTTTCGAAGGACGGAATCTTCATCGACGTCAAGGCAGCCGCCGACACCAGGGTTTATTCGCCGCAAGACGCCTTTCTCGGCCACTCGATCTTCGAGGTCATGCCGCGGGACGTCGCCGAACTCGGCATGAAGACCATCGCCACAGTCCTCTCTACGGGACAGACGACCAAGATGGAGTACGCACTGTTCGTCGAGGGAGGACACAGGAACTACGAAGCCCGCGCAACAGCCTGTGCCGACGATCAGATCCTGTTCATCATCCGCGACATCACCGAAACCCTGCGTCTGCGCGAAGTCGAATCCCGCAGCCAGCGCCTCGAAACGGCGGGACACATCGCCGGACAGGTGGCCCACGACTTCAACAACCTGCTCGGGCCCCTGATGGCCTATCCGGAACTGATCCGCGACTCCCTGCCCGACGGAGACGACGCCCATCAGCTGTTGACCAGCATGGAGGACGCGGCCAAACAGATCTCCGAGATCAATCAACAACTGCTGACCCTCGGACGTCGAGGCCACTACAATCAGGAATCCCTCGATCTGAACCGCATCGTCGAGCAGGCCATCCGCAACCTTCCGCCGCAGCCGGATACGGTCACCATCGCCATGGATCTGGCCGACAACCTGCTGCATGTGAAGGGCGGCGCCTCCCAAATCCACCGCGCCGTCAGCAATCTCCTGATCAACGCCATCGACGCCATCGACGGGTCCGGCACGATCCACGTGTCCACGGCCAATCACTACGTCGACCACGCCACCATGGCCTACGACCGCATCTCCCGCGGCGAATACGCCATGCTGACCATCAAGGATTCGGGCGGAGGGATCGAGGACGACATCTTGGACAAGATATTCGACCCCTTCTTCACCACCAAGACAGTGACGAAGCAGCGCGGTTCCGGTCTCGGCCTGAGCATCGTCGACGGCGTCGTCCGCGACCACGGCGGCTCCCTCGACCTGGAATCCCATCCTGGAGAAGGTACGACGTTCCGCCTCTACTTCCCGATCACCAGGGACAAAGTGGAACCGCGGCAGACCATCAGCGTGACCGGCCGTGGAGAAACGATCCTGGTCGTCGACGACGACGTCGTCCAACGCGAAGTCACCGTCCGCATCCTCGACAAGCTCGGCTATAACGCCACGGCCGTGGAAAGCGGCGAAAAAGCCCTGCGATTCCTCGAATCCCTACCCCGAGACCTCCTGGTCCTCGACATGGTCATGCCCGGCGGCATCGACGGCACCGAAACGTACAGGCGTGTGATCGAACGCACCCCAGGTCAAAGAGCCATCATCGTCTCGGGCTACTCGGATTCCATTCGGGTCAAGGAAGCACAGGAGCTCGGGGCCGGCGCCTTCGTCAAAAAACCGCTGACCCTGGACGCACTGGGCCGGGCCGTCAGAGAAGAACTCGACCGCACGCGCCGGGTAACGCCAGAATCTCCTGCGGAGGCTTCGATCCACCCCGAGAAGTGACGCCCGAATGTTCATCGACAGCCACTGTCATCCCTATCATGCACACGACCCGCTCGCCGTTCTGAGTCGGGCCAGAAGCTGTGGCGTGACGGACTTTGTCGTACCCGCCTACGACCACGACTCCTGGACAGCCGTCACACATCTGGACAGCGAACACGCCGATGTCCACCCCGCCTTCGGTCTTCATCCCTGGGTCGCCGATCAGCCTCTCGACCTCGTCGAGCTCGAAACTCTGCTGCGGCGTCCGGGCGTCGTCGCCGTCGGGGAGATCGGCCTCGACTTCAAGCTGGACACGCCCGCACCTTCGATCCAGATTCCTGTCTTCCGCAAGCAGTTGGCGTTGGCTCGGGATCTTGATCTTCCGGTGATCCTGCATGTCCGCGGCGCAAGCGAGGAAATGCTGGAGATCCTGGCGTCCGACGGACCCGTGCCCGGCGTCGTGCACGCCTTCACCCGCGGCCCCGAGCTCGCCCGCCGCTTCCTCGACCTGGGTCTGTACTTGGGCCTGGGAGGAGCGATCACCCGCCCCACGGCCCGCCGCCCGCGCCGCAGCGCCTTGGCGGTTCCCCTGGAGCGGATCGTCCTCGAAACGGATGCCCCATCGATCGGCCTCGAGGGTGTCCCGGCAGGTGAAAGCGAACCTTGCCACGTCGTGCAGGTAGCAACCGCGCTGGCCGAACTGCGCGGCGTCGACGTCGACGAAATCTCCCGGATCACCACGAGGAACGCCCGTGAACTCTTCCACCTTTCCTGACCGCTTCACCCGCACCGTCGATCTCTACGGCCAGGAAGGTTTCGCGCGGATCCGCTCCGCGAGCGTGACCGTGTTCGGCCAGGGCGGCGTCGGATCCCATGCCGCCGTGGCCCTCGCCCGCGGCGGCATCGGACGGTTGACGGTGGTCGATTTCGACGTCGTGAGCGTCTCGTCGCTGAACCGGCATCCCTGCGCCGGGCCCGACGACATCGGCCGCCCCAAGGCCGACGTCATGGCGGCCTTCCTGGGCGGCAACTGTCCCGACTCCGAGGTCATTCCGGTCACCGCCTTCTTTCATCGCGACAGCGCCGACGAACTGCTCGTTCCGGCGCCGGACCACGTCGTCGACGCCATCGACAGCCTCAACCCCAAAGTCGCCCTGCTCGAGGAATGCCTCCGACGCGGAATCCCGGTGACCAGCAGCATGGGCGCAGCCTCGCGCACCGATGTGACCAGCGTTCATGCAGGGGATATCTCCGAGACTTCCGTGTGTCCTCTAGCCGCCCGCGTGCGCAGATTCCTGAGGCGACAGGGATACGCGAAAGGCGTCCCCTGCGTCTGGTCCACAGAGCCGCCCGTGGCCCGGCCCCTGCCGGCCAACGAACCGCGCCTGATCGACCGCGGTCGAGAACGGCAGCGGTTGGCCAGCAGCATGTGCATTCCGGGAGTCTTCGGGTTCAGTGTAGCGTCGCTGGTTCTCGGAAGCATCGCGGCCGGCACAGCCGAATAGAGTTTCGACCTACCAGCCCGTCCAGCCCCGCTCCAGCAAGAGGGCGAGTCGAATCACAGCATCGGCATCCAACGCCAAGGGCAGAGCCCCCATGAAATCTACATGTCGCCGTCCATGTCGGTACTCCGGTTCCCGGGGAGGATGAGGCAGGTACCGTTCGATTCGCTCGAGGTCGGGTGAGATCAGCAGCGTCGTGGAATAATAGACCAGACCTTGCGTCCTGTAGATGCAGGAGCCTCCGACTTTGCGATCGGCGAGAACGAGATCGCTGACGCCGTCGCCGCAGACGTCGGGCACTCCAGCCTCGGCCAACCCGCGGCAGAGCCAATCCGTGCAGGCGGAAAAAGCCGAAGTCACTCCTCCCACACCTTCGAGAGGCGCAACCAAGGAAACGACCAGGTTGCCGGGATCGAGCACGACGGCGCACCCGCCCCCGCGACGCCGACGAACAGGCACACCATCAGCGGCGACGGCCTCGAGATCCAGTTCGACCTCCGCGGCGCCCCCACGGCCGATCACGACCTCGACATCGCCCCATCGGCGCACGCGCATCCGCATGACTTCATCACCACGCACCGCGGCGATCAGGTCGTCGTCTTCATCCCAGAGGGGATAATCGGATGGGGGATCTCTTCGCATGGCGCCATGATAACAGCGCACGGGAGAGGCACAAGGACCGCTAGCGTGAGACGATTTCCCGCCACGAAGCTTCGACATCGGCCCGACGCCCCTGCAAGACCTTGTCGAGGATCGAGATGATCCGGCGCAGTTCGTCCGCCTGAGCCGCGAATTCCTCGCTGGCGGCGGCCGATTCCTCGGCACTGCCGGCGTTGTCGCGGGTCAACGCGTCGATGGTTTCGACGGCATGGGTGATCTCCTGCACACCGGTCGACTGCTCTTTGCTGGCACGGTGCACCTGGTCCACCAAGTCGCTCACGTCGCGGGTGCCGCCGACGATGGCGTCCAGCAAACCCACGACTTCCCGACACATCTCCACGCTCGATGAGGCGTGCTGCTGGCCCTGCGCGATCAGCTCGGACGTCGTCTTCGCAGCTTCGGCACTCCGTTGAGCAAGATTACGAACCTCTTCGGCCACCACGGCGAACCCCTTGCCCGACTCTCCGGCCCGAGCAGCCTCGACTGCGGCATTGAGAGCCAGCAGATTGGTTTGAAAGGAGATCTCGTCGATGGTGCGCACGATCCTGGCTGAGTCGTCCGAAGTGGCCTTGGCCAGTTCGATGGTTTCGCTCATGTGATGCATCGCATCACGGCACTGGGATGTCTGGTTGAGCATACGCGAGGCCACTTCGCTGGCTTCATGGGCATGGACCGTATTCTGTTGGGCGGCCGCCTCCATCTGCTCGAGCGAGGCCGAAGTCTGCTGAACACTCGCCGCCTGTCCACTGCTGCTCTGGGCGATCCGGTGACTCGATTCGGCGAGACTGGCCGACGCCCGCGCCACTTCACCGGCACCGGTCTCCATATCGACCACGAACCCTTTCATAACGCCCGTGATGTTGCGCACTACGAGAAAGCCCATGAGTACCGTTACTAAGGCGGCCAAACCACCCAGAAAGAGGGTGCGCAAAGCCATCACGTTCATGACCGTCACGGCTTCGAAACTCAGCCCCATCGCGGAACACACATTGGCGTGGTGTTGGAGCTGGGTCGCGATCACCACAGTTCCTACCACGATGAACAGCAATGCTATCGCGTAACCGACGCCGATCGTGTACCCAAGATTCAGACGCTTGAACATGGTGGACTCCCATAATCCAGTCATTGAGAATCGGGCCATTCTCACCTGCAGGCATATCCTTAGCGACATTATCGACCGTGTAAGCGACAGCTTGAGCATCAATACAAACGGAGGAACCGCCCCAAGGCCGTCCCTCCGTTCTCCGATCTTCGATAATAACTAGCGTTTGGGAGCGTGGATGTGCACGGCCGTGCCGGCGGCCACCTCCGCCGCCTCCATGATGGCCTCGCTCAGCGTGGGGTGCGGATGGATGGTGTCGGTGAGGTCGGCCAGGGTGGCCCCCATCTCGATGGCCAGAGCGCCCTCGCTGATCAGCTCACTGGCGTGGGGGCCGACAATGCCCATGCCCAGCAGCAGATCGGTGCCTGGTTCCGAGATGATCTTCACGAATCCTTCGGTGCGCCCGATGGCGCGAGCGCGCCCCAGAGCCGACAACGGGAAGCGACCGATCTTGATTTCCACACCCAGCTCATCAGCATGACGTTCGGTCAGACCGCACCAGGAGATCTCCGGATCGGTGAACACCACCGCCGGAATGGCCCGGTTGTCGAACTCCACATGGTGGCCGCAGATGGCCTCGGCGGCGACCTTGCCCTCGCGGCTCGCCTTGTGGGCCAGCATCGGGCCGGTGGCCACGTCGCCGACGGCGTAGATGTTGGGTTCGCCGGTCCGGCACTCGCCGTTGGTCTCGATGAAGCCCTGGGCGTTCACCACGACGTCGAGGTTCTCCAGTCCGATGTCCTCGGAGTTGGGCCGACGCCCGATAGCCACCAGCACGCGATCGTATTGACGGGTCGTCTGCTCGCCGTCGTGTTCGATGACGACGTCGAACACGTCGCCTCTCGGCTTGATCGACACCACCCGCGATTCGACCAACAGCTCATCCAGACGCGTGCTCACCTGCTTGACCATCACCTCGACCAGATCGAGATCGGCGCCCATCAGCAGACGCGGGAAGAACTCCACCACAGAGACCTTCGAGCCGAGGCCGGCGTACACCAGCCCCATCTCCAGGCCGATGTAGCCGCCACCCACCACCAGCAACGAGCCGGGGATCTCGGGCAGCTTCAGGGCGTCGGCGCTCGACCACACCGTCGGGTCGATGCCCTCGGGCAGCCGGTTCAAACTCGAGCCCGTGGCGATGATGCACTGCTGGAACGACACCGTGCCGCCGCCGTCGAGCGACAGCGTATGGGCGTCTTCGAAGCGGGCGCGAGCGTGGATCACCTCGACACCACGCTTGGCCAACAACCCCTTCACTCCATTGCTCAAGGTGGAAACCACCTCGTCGGTCCAGGCGCGCAATTTCACGTGGTCGACGGTCATCTCGCCGAAGGTCAGGCCCATCTGGCGGGCATGGCGGGCCGACTCTCCCAGCTCCACGGCGTTGATCAGCGACTTCGACGGGATGCAGCCCTCGAGCAGACAGGTGCCGCCGGGGCGGTCCTTCTCCTCGATCAGCATGACGTCCTTGCCGAGATCCGCCAGCCGCAACGCGGCGACATAACCCCCGGGGCCCGAGCCGATGACGACCGTCTCGACTTCCTGGTTCAGGCTGCCCATGACCATGGCGGTCCTCCTAGGTATCCAACAACAGCAGGCTGGGATCGGACAGGTTGCGCACCAGTTCGCTCACGAAACGCGCCGCGTCGGCGCCGTCGGCCACGCGGTGGTCGAAGGCCAGGGTCAACGGCAGGATCTTGCGGATCACGATCTCGCCGTCGCGAACCACCGGCTTCTCCTGCACCTTGCCCATGCCCAGGATCGCGACTTCGGGATAGTTGATCGTCGGGATCAGCGCCGTGCCGCCCAACGGCCCCACGTTGGTGATCGTGAAGGTGCCGCCCTGCATGTCCTCGATGGGCAGCTTGCCCTCGCGGGCCAGGGCCGCCTTCTCCTCGATCTCCTGGGAGATCTCGTTGATGCTCTTGATGTCCGTGCCGCGGATCACCGGCACCACGAGGCCCTTCCCCGTGTCCGCCGCGAACCCGATGTTGTAGTACTTCTTGTAGATGATCTCTTCCTTGAAGGGATCCAGGCTGGCGTTGAACGCCGGCGCCGCCCGCAGGCCCGCCGTGATGGCGCGGATCACGAACGACAGCAGCGTCAGCTTGCCGCCGGGCAACCCCTCGCGTTTGGCCTTCATACGCAGGCGGAATTCCTCGAGGTCGGTCACGTCGGCGTCGTCCATGTGGGCGACGTGGGGCACCAGCACCATCGAGGTGACCATCTTGCGGGCCACCTTGCGGCGGATCGAACGCAGGGGTTCGATGACGACAGGGCCCTGCGGCGCGAAGTCCGGCAGGGGTTCCAGGTCGAGGAAGGGGATCACGCTGCTGGCCTGGGCAGCCATCTTAGTCACCGGGGAAAGGTCGGCGCCCACGGCTGCGACGGCTGGAATCGTCGCCGGGACGGCCGGAGCCACAGCAGCGGTCCCGCCGGCGGCGTAGGTCTTCACGTCGTCGGGCGTCACCCGTCCGGCGGGTCCGGAACCGGCGATGGCATGGATGTCCACGCCCATCTCCCGGGCCAAGCGGCGGGTGGCCGGGGCCGCAGGCACCGGACGTCCGGCGACGGCGCTGTTGGCCTGTGTTGTGGCGGCGGCGGCCGGCTTCGCCTTCGGTGCCGTGGCGACGGCAGCGGCAGCAGGAACATCTGCGGCCTCGGGCAGTCCGACCGGCGTCTCTTCGGCGGCGCGCCCTGTCGGCGCAGCCGCTTCACCGTCGACGGCGATCACACAGATCACCTGGCCTGTCTCGACCACGTCGCCCACTTCGCCTGTGGTCATGCTCACCACGCCGCCCCGGGGCGACGGAATCGTCACGGCGGCCTTGTCGGTCTCCACGTCCACCAACGGCGCGTCTTCTTCGATCAGATCCCCGGGCTGCACGTACCACTTGAGCACTTCGCCCTCGTGGATGCCCTCGCCGAGATCCGGCAGCTTGAACTCGAACATCGCTTCCTCCTAGAAGTCGAGAGCTTCCTCGATCCCGCGGCGCGCGCGGCCCACCGTCGGCATGTACTGCAGTTCGCGCCCGAAGTAGGGCGTGGCCACGTCGAACCCGGTCACGCGCTTGGCCGGCGCCTCGAGATACATCAGGGCCTTGTCGTTGACGCAGGCGATGATCTCGCTGGCCGGCCCGAAGCTGCGCGGCGCCTCCTGCACGATGGCCAGGCGGCCCGTCTTGCGCACCGATTCGCAGATGGTGTCGCTGTCCATGGGCGCCACGGTCAGCAGGTCGACCAGCTCGATGCTGGCCCCTCGCGCCTTCTCGATCTCCGCGACGGCCTTCTTGGTGGTGTGCATCATGGCGCCCCACGACACCACGGTGATGTCGTTGCCCTGCTGCACCACCTGGCACTTGCCGATCTCCATGGTCTCGGGCTTCTCCGGCACCTCTTCCTTGAAGGCGCGGTAGGAGCGCTTCGGCTCCATGAACACGACCGGATCGGGATCGAGGATCGCGGCCCGCAGCAGGGCGCGGGCATTCCGCGGACCCGAAGGGATCACGACCTTGGTGCCGGGCATGTGGGCGTAAAACACCTCGCGGCTCTCGCTGTGATGCTCCAGGGCACGCACGCCGCCGCCGAAGGGCAGGCGCATGACCATCGGCACCGTGAACTGGCCCTGGGTGCGGGCGCGCATGCGCGAGCCGTGGCCTTCGAGCTGGGGAATCATGAGGTAGGAGAAGCCGCTGAACTGCATCTCGCCCACGGGCTTCAGGCCGCCCATGGCCATGCCGATGGCGGTGCCGATGATGGCGCTCTCGGCCAGGGGCGTGTCGATGACGCGCGCCTCGCCGTACTTGGCGTGCAGGCCTTCGGTCACGCGGAACACGCCGCCGTCGACGCCCACGTCCTCGCCCAGGATCACGACGGTCTCGTCCTCGGCCATCATCTCGTCGAGGGCCAGGTTGATGGCCTGCACCATGTTGATCTTAGCCATGGTCGGCCTCCTTGGCCAGCTCGGCGAGGTACTCCGCGCGCTGCTGCTCGATGACCGCGTGGGTCGTACCGTAAACGTGGTCGAAGGGCGCATCCATCTTGAATTCGGTCATGGCCTCGAACTCGGTGATCTGCCGGTCCATCTCAGCCTTGAACTCCTCCTGCTGCGCATCCTCCTGCACATCGCTCCACCACTTCTTGGTCGTGAGGTACTTGCGGAAACGCACCAGGGGGTCGCGCTTCCACCACACGTCCTCCTCCTCCTTGGACCGGTACTTGTACTGGTCGTCGGCGGTGGTGTGCATCATCAGGCGGTAGGTCACGCACTCGATCAGCGTCGGGCCTTCGCCCTTGCGCGCGCGGTCGAGAGCTTCGCGCGTGGCCACGCTCACGGCCAGCACGTCGTTGCCGTCCACTTGCACACCCGGCATGTCGTAGGCGATGGCCTTCTGGGCGATGGTCCGCGAGTGCATCTGCTTGGAGCGGGGGATCGAGATGGCCCACTGGTTGTTCTGCACGACGAAAATCACGGGCAGCTTCCAGGTCGAGGCGTAGTTCAGGGCCTCGTGCACGTCGCCCTCGCTGGTGGCGCCGTCGCCCATGTAGGTCAGGGCGCACACATCCTTTTCACCCTTCAACCGCGAAGCATAGGCCAACCCCACCGCGTGCAGGGGCTGAGCCCCGACGATCACGCTGATGGGCAGGTTGCGCGGGTTCGTGTTCGCGTCGTTGTGGTTGCCCTCTTCCCAGCCGTTGTAATAGAGCAACTGGCGGATCAGGCTCTCGCCGCGGTGCAGGCGAGCGGCGTGCTCGCGGAAGGCGCCCACGAACCAGTCCTTCTCGCCGGCCCAGTACATCGTGCCGATCTGGGAGGCTTCCTGGCCGGTGCTCGGGCCGAAGGTGCCGATGCGGCCCTGGCGCTGCAGCTTGAGCATGCGCTCGTCGGTCACCCGGCCCCAGAGCATGGCCCGGTACATGTCGAGCAGCTCGGCCTTCTTGAACTTGGGGTCGAGATCCGCGTCGACGTTGCCGTCTTCGTCAAGGATCTGGAGGTAGGAGACCTTCCAGGTCTCGAGGTCCTTCAGGGGCATCGATGATCCTTTCTGGATCCACCGCCCTTGAGCGGGGCGGCTGCTTCATGCGGACGGACCGACACCGAGCCGTGATCACGGCCATGCGCCTCTTGAAAAACGGCCCCGATCCTCTAAACCGGGGCCATTATTGTCCGGGATTGGATGCGCGCCTCATAATCGCACCGAACAGGTGCTTTTGCCACCTTTTTGATGCTGAGAAGCAAGAGTGATCTGAGGGATCAACGCAGGGAAACCCTTGTCGGATCAGAGGAAAGCCAATCCAAGGGAATGTCGGCTGGCAAGACTTCCATATCCATGACCGCAGCGATGAGCTCCCCGTCCGCTCCCCCCCGATAGGGGTTCACGAACTCCCAGACAACCTCTCCGTCGGGGGTCACCTCGAACGCGCGGCCGTTGTCCGACTCGACGATCAAGGTGTTGCCGCAGGGCAGGCGCCGCGCCGCGCCGCAGGTAGGCGAGTAGAGGGGCGTCTCGGGGCCGTCGGCATAGGTCCAGACCGTCTCGAGAGTGAAGGGATCAAACTCCAGCACGCGGGACCGACCGCCCTGTTCCAGGTTGTCGAACAGCAGCATGTGACCGTCGGCCAGGATCGTCGGCTCGTGCTGACGCGACCACGGACCCCGGCGGGCCCAGACGATCCGGCCGAACCGGGGGTCCAGCACAGCAAGCAGATCCAGTTCGCGCACCGAGATCAACACGTTGCCCGCCCGGAACGCCTCGGAGCGCTCAGCGAGGCGCCCGTCGAGCAGTTCGAGGGTGTTGGTGTGGAACAGGTCGCCCGAGGCCGGAGCCTTGGGAAGCAGATCGGCGAAAGGAGAATGTTCGAAGGCGTTCAGCAGGTCGATCCGGAGTTGGAGCCGGCCTTCGGAGTCCAGGAACGTAACCGAATCGAGCAGCACCGGCTCTTCGGGATGGAAGCGGGGTTCGACCCGGGCGTCTCTCGTCAGTACGACGATGCTGCCGTCCGGTCCGATATCCAGATCGTGATGGCATTTTCCGGCGTAGGCCCACAGGACGTTCGAGTCGCGGTCGAGCTTCACCAGACCGTGACCCTCGTAAACGGCCAGCAACGATCCATCGTCCATCAGGTGCGCCCGACGCCAGCAGCCTGTCGCCGGTACAGGAGGCATGAAGTCGACGGGACGGGAACGCCAGAGGTCGGTGTAATCGTAGGTCCAGGTGTGGACGATCCGTCCGTCGCGCTCCATCAGCGCCGCTTCTGGAGCATGGCCGGAAACGAAGAAGCGGAGACCGGGAGCGGCGCGCTCCTCGTCGAGGATGATGACGCCGGCATCGGCGCCGACATGATGCGAGGTGCCGCTGTAACCAAGGCTCAGCAGCTTGCGAATCCGCTTCTCGCGATCGCGATCGGAGATGGAAGAGGCGGTGCGGGTCTGGACAGGATTCCAATGACCGGGAAGTTCGGGAGCCGGCCGACCGTACACGACCCTCCTGAGGGCGCCCTTCACCTTCGGCGTATCGAGGAGCAGTCCGCCGCCGACAAGCGCCACCACACCGACCGCCACGATGGCAGTCAGGATTCTCGTCACGGGGCGTCGAGCAAGCGGGCGGGCGCCTCGGGCCATGTGTTCTCCTCATTGTGGGAACGTCGATCGAATTCGGACTTTACCACAAATCCCTACGATGTCGGTGGAATTCCCGGCGTTTTCACTGGCAGGTCACCGTAATGGCCACTAGATTTCACCACGCGGCACCGCCGCACCCGACCGACAGCCGACCCGAAGCCGAAGGGGAGCCAGTTATGCTGAAGGAATCCGTCCAGAGCGCCCTCAACGATCAAATCCAGGCCGAATTCCATTCCGCCTACCTCTATCTGTCCATGGCCGCCTGGTGCGAAGCCAAGAACTTCGACGGCTTCGCCCACTGGATGCGCATGCAGGCCCAGGAAGAGATGTTCCACGCCATGAAGGTCTACGACTACGTCAACATGACCGGCGGCCGCGTGCTGCTGCAGGGCGTCCAGCAGCCCGATGTGGACTGGGACACGCCCCTGGCCATCTTCCAGGCCTCCCTCGCCCACGAAATCTACATGACCGGCCGCATCAACGACCTGCTGGGCCTGGCCATGGACGAGCGCGACCACGCCACCGCCAACATGCTGCAGTGGTTCATCGGCGAACAGGTCGAAGAAGAGGCCAACGTCGACGGCATCTGCGGCAAGCTGACGATGATGGGCGACAACATGCATGCGGTGTACATGATGGATCGGGAACTGGCGGCGCGGCCGGTGCCGACGCCTCCCGCGGTCGCCTAAGTTCAGGACAGACAAAGGGCCGTCGGAATCGATTCCAGGCTGTTTCGATTCCGACGGCCCTTTGTCTGTCCCCGATCTAGGGGGTGCCGGAGGGGGCTTGGCGGCGGAATAGAGAAGCAACGAAGCCGGGCTGCTCGGGTACGAATTCGCCTGATCCTCTTGTAAGAACGAATTCGGCGCAATTTGAGATGGTCATGAGCGGTTCGCCGTTTCGTTCTCCAGCCATAATTGCGCCATCCCACCCATCGAGTCCGCCATCGTATCGAAACACCACCCTAATCGGATCTCCTATTGCGAACGCCGGCGCCCCAACTGTTTTGTCCGCCAGCGGCGCCGCGCCGCAGGTGCAGCACGCCAATACCGCAACCAGGATCGTCACCAATCGGAGTTTCGCCATTGCTTGGCCCTCCGCTTCATCACAAACAGTGGCGCCCTCTTCTTGAGGTGCGCTAGCATGCCTAACCACGCGATCGCCAGACCAGCCAACAAAAACCAACAAGTGCTTCCAAGGCAGCCCCACATCCACAACACTTCCCCCACTCGAGGAACGACAAGGGGGCCGTCAGAATCGATTCCAGGCTGTTTCGATTCTGACGGCCCCCTTGTCGTTCCCCACTATTTGAGGAGGGTCATGCGTTGGGACAAGACGATGTCCCCGACCACCAGCTTGGCGAAATAGATGCCGGCAGGGACGAGCTCGCCTGCGGCGTCGCGGCCGAGCCAGGTCGTCGTGTGGGTTCCGGCCTGCATCGTCTGGTGCATGAGGTCGTCGATGTGGCGGCCGCGGACATCGACGATCTGCAGCGTGACGGTTCCCGGCTCTTCCAGCTCGAACGAGATCACCGTCGCTGGATTGAACGGGTTGGGACGACATGGATGCAGGGTCAACCGAGGTACGGCTTCTGGCGTCGGCTCGTCCTCGTTGCCGACCATGCCGTCGCACACCACGCCGCGAGCGCCGACGCCGCCGCAGGTACTCAGCGCGGAGCTGCAGGGCGAGGACACATCCAAGCCGTAGGGATCCGCGCCCGGCACGCCGTCGCAGAAGACCGGATCAGCCGAGAAGTTGTTGTTGATGCCCCCCTGGACGGCGATGCCGCCGACCCAGTCGCCGCCTTCGTTTCCGAACAGATCGCTGCAGTTCAAGAACAAGACACCCAGGCCGTCCCAAACCACCGCGGCGCCACCGGTGTTGTCGGCGATGATCGTGTTCCAGATCATGATCGGGCCGTCGATCGACGCTTCGATGAAGGCTCCCGACCCCACCGGGGAAGCGTTGCCGACGATGGTGCAGTCGGTCCAGGTGCTTTGGGAGATGTCGTTGATGAAGATGGCCCCGCCCTCGATGGCCGCCGTATTGTCGGCGAACACACAGCTGGTGAAGTCCATGGCGCCGCACGAAGGGTCGGCGGCAGCGCCGCCCTGCAACGCGGCGTTGCCGTTGAACACACAGTCGGTGTAGGTCACGAAGCCGGCGAAGTTGGCCACGGCGCCGCCGTGGGTGGTTGCGGTGTTGTTCGTGAATACGCAGTGGGCGACGTCGAGGGTGGCGCCCTCGTAGGTTACCACCGCGGGTCCGGTGGTGTGATAACCGTTGGTGATGGTGACGCCCTCAAGCACCCCGTTGATGACCTTGTCGCCCCGCAGACCCGGGGCGGTGCCGCGGCTTCAGCCGCCGTCTCCATACTTCAGCCCGAAGTGGGCGTTGCCCGGTCCCGCCTCGATGTCGATGACGCAGGCGGTGGGGTCGCCGCTCTGGGAACGGATCGTCAGGTAGAGGGCCGGGTGGATGATGTCGCGGTTCCCGTCGCCGGTGTACACGCCGTCGGCGAGCTCGATCTCGTCCCAGCTCACTGCTGCGTCGAGGGCTGCCTGGATGGTCGGATAATCCCCGGTGCCGTCGGGCGAAACGTGCAGGACGGTGGCTTGGGCCAAAGAGGCTGCGACGATCAGGGCGATCGCTACGGCGGAGATGCGCAGTCGTGAGGACATGAAGGTCGGCTCCCTGGATCTGGCGGTGTCGAGGCTCTCTTCGACGTCTAAGCTAAGGATAAGGGAGCCGGAACGAAAGATCATCTACGAAACCCCTCAGGATTCCCCGGGAGCCAGGGCATCGCGGATCTCGCCCGCCATGGCCACCGCCCGGCCGGTGGCGATGTCCACCACCACGAAGGTCACCTCGGCGTCGGCAACACGCTCCACAGCGTCGCCCTCGCCCCGCAGGACCTCCTGCTTGATCATGCCGCTGCGGCCGCCGAGATGATGAACGTGGGAAACGATCTCAAGCACGTCGTCCAGCACCGCCGCACGACGGTAATTGATGGTGATCTTGACCACCACGAAGCCCAGGCCCCGTTCCTTCCAGGCCTGCAGGTTCGCCGAGCCCTCGATCATGCGCCAGCGGGCCTCCTCGAGGAATTCGAGGTAGCGGGCGTTGTTGACGTGGCCGTAGAGGTCGAGGTGGTAGCCGCGGACCTTGATCGTGGTGCGGTATTCCTTCATTTCACATCCCTGGGCTTCTCGGCCGATACGGTCTCGGCCCATCGCACGACCCGGATCCCCACGCTCCCCACGCCTACCGAAGGATCCAACCCCACTCGCGAAGCCGAGCGGCAGCCGTTTGCATAGCTGGCGTACGATCCACCGCGCAACACACGCCGGTTGCCGACCGCCGGGCCGTCCGGGTCGGTCTCCGGACTCGCCGCATAATAGGTCGCGCCATACCGGTCCCAGCACCATTCCGCGACGTTGCCGTGCATGTCGAACAGACCGTACGCGTTGGGCAATTTCGAACCGACCGGCATGGTCGAGCCGATGAACGGACCGCCGCTGTTGCTCCAATACCAGCCCAGGCGCTCGAGTACCGGATCGGATTCGGGGTTCTGGCCCTCTCCCAACACGGTGATCGGACCGTGGGCGAAGGCGTCCGGACGCTCGCCGCGGCACAAATACTCCCACTCCGCCTCGGTTGGCATCCGGTAGCCTTCGGCGTTCTGGTTCCAGCCCACCGCGGCCCCCACGATGTCGTAGGCCAGATCCAACCCCTCCGACGCCGACAGCGCGTTGCAGAACTGACAGGCCTGCAGCCACGACACCGTCTCGACGGGGCGGTTCACCGTGCCGTCGAAGGTCGAGGGATTGCTGCCCACCACGCCGAGGTACTGCCCTTGGGTGATCTCGTAGGTCGACACCAGCAACGCCCGGGTCAGCGTCACCTCGTGCTGGGGCGCTTCTTCGTCGGGGCGGATCGGAGTGTCGAAGGGAGGCGCGTAGCCCAGCTCCCATTCGGGCGACCCCATGACGAAGGTACCGGCCTCCACCCGCACCATCTGGATATCGAGGGGTGGTCGCGGCGTGTAGGCGCCGCTTACCGTCAGCTCTTCCGCCGAGGCGAGTTCGTAATCGAACTGGCCGCCGTGGGGCTCGATGAAGTCGGGAATCGGCTGCCAGTCCACCGTCAGCGGGCCGGGTGGGAGATCGTCGATCGTGGCATCTCCCATACCTGCAGCGTCATGCAGACCGCCACCGGTCAGGATTTTCAGGACCCAGCGGGGATGCAGCACGTCGGGCGACACGTCGATCGCCACCGACCCTGTCGCCGTGGGGTCGAGCACATAGGTGCCTTGGAAGGTCACCGTTTCGCCGGCGCTCAGGTTCTGAGCAGCAATAGGAGGCTCGAAGTAACCCGGCAGTTCGCCCCAGGTCATGGTGTAGTCGCCGACGGCACGTTCTGTGAGCACCGTATCGCGTCTTCCGCTGGCAATGAAGGCGTCGGGGCCGTTCAGCGTCCAGCTCACGACCAGTCCCTCCGGTGAGATCGTCACCACGACCGTACCAGTCTCCGGTGGCGTCGGCGTGCCCCCGTCGTCGGAACAACCGGAGAGCAATGCCGCGGTTATCAACACCATCAACGGCAGGGTGAACTTCACGGTCGAACCTCCTCGATCCCCATCTGGAAAGTGCGGGCCGCGTAACGGTACACCGGCCACACGCGCATATCATTCCTTGATTCGGAGTCGTCGAGCCACAGCGCCGGCGCTCCCACGCCGAGGGTCGTACCCGTGTGAAAACTAAGAGTCCCGTCGGGGCGTTCGAGCTGCCAGGCCGCCCCCTCCCCGACCAGTTCAGCCACCGCCGCCGTGTCGATCAGCACGACGCCGCTCGCGTCTCGCACGAACAGCAAAGGCGCCAATGCATCCTCGAGGGTCGGAATCGACACGGGATATCTCACGACATGACCGTGCCTGTAAGAGAAGTAAGGGTCACTTCCATACCTCTTACGATACTCCTTGGCCGGCAGCGGTACCGTGGTTTCTGGATGCCGGGCCCTCCAAGCCGCCCAGTCACATACGACCAGGGGCAGGTCGAGCAAAGTGCGTTCCTGAGCAGCGGCCGGGCCGGTCACGGCACGCCCTGCAAGCTGACTCCACAAGCTCAGGGTGTCGCTGCGGGCGTACATCAGCAGGTTGCCGTCGGTGAGCAGGCCGCTGACGCCGAACTGCAGAACCGCACCATCGACGTCGCGAGCGAACGCGCGCACCGAACCCGTAAGTGGGCTCCAGGTCACCGCCACCGCACGGCCGCCGAGAGTGTCGTTGACCACCTCGTGCCAGTTCAGCACCCGCAGAGGCCAGGCCCGAGCACAGCCGTTGATCACCATCCCGACCACGCGGTCGGTTGAAACCAGATATTTGCCGCGCATGGCCGCGGTCAGTGAATCGACGCCGGCAAGGTCCAGCAGCAGTGGGCGATCGAGAGCTGCGAGTCCGTCGCGGGGCAGGCCCGACGAGACGAGGGTTTCGCTGGGTACGAGGCAGGGGCTGAGGTCGAATCCGTAGCTGCCGGGATCGCGACCGTCGCCGACTGTCTCGGCACGGCCCCCCGCCGCGGGCACGAGGATCCGCAGGGCGACCGCCAAACTCACCAGCGCCACGCCGCCGCCCAGCGACCAGAACAACGCCCGGGGCAGACGACGCGGTCCGCTCATGGCGCGACCACCATCAAGGTCAACAGCAGGGGCAGATACATCACGCTGCCCAGGAACACACGCCGCGTGTTGACCTGGCTGCGGTCGCGGTAACAACGGATACCCTGCCAGAGCCAGGCGGCGCCCAACAGCACCGACCCGGCGGCGAAGATCGAACCGGCCAGCCCGGCGAAACTCATCACCAGACCAAGGGGCAGCAGCACCCAGGCGTAGATCATCATCAGGCGGAAGGTCGCGTCGCCGTTGGGATCGTCCACCGAAACCATGCGGTAGCCGCCGCGCCGGTAGTCCTCGCGATAAAGCCAGGCCAGGGACAGGAAGTGGGGGATCTGCCAGACGAAGAGCAGCAGACCGAGCAGCCAGCCGCCGGTCTCGATGCCGCCGGTCACGGCGCTCCAGCCTATCATCGGCGGAATGGCCCCGACGACCGAACCGACCATCGTGTTGAGGTTGCTGCGCGGCTTCAGGGGTGTGTAGACGGCCACGTACAACACGACGGTCCCCGCGGCCAGCAGAGCCGGCAGTACACCCGACCAGCGCCACAACACGAGGCAACCGACCAGGGCGATGGTCGTCGATGCCGCAGCAGCATGAGTCACCCCCATGCGCCGCGACGGCAGTGGACGCTCGCGGGTGCGCTCCATCAGGGCGTCACGGTCGCGTTCGATGACCTGGTTCAGGCCGTTGGCTCCGAGAGCAGCCAAGGCGGTGCCTCCCAGGGTCGCCAACAAGTGGACCCAATGGAACGCCTCGCCTCGGGCGCCTAGGTAGCCTGCCAGCGTGGTGATCAGCACCAGAGAGCTGAGCCTGGCCTTGCCCAGTTCGAGATAGATCGAGATCCATGTTGCGGGAGTCATGCTTCTCCAGGATCATTCGTTCGGTGGCAATGACGTCGGCCGCGCCAAGATAGATCAGGCGACGGGCCCACGCACGCAGCAGGATACCAGGAGGAGACCCCATGGGCAACCGAACCCGCGCCGCAGCGCGCGGCAGCGACATCCTCACCCTCGGTTTCGGCACCACGGTGGCCATGTGGACCGTGGGCTACATAGGGCGACTGCCCGACTTCCAGGCCCCCAGTGCGGTGCTGTTGACCCTCATGCTGCTGATTCTCGCCTTCGGCGGCTTCGTCTCGGCCCGCCTGACCACCGGAGGCGTATTGGCCGGCGTACGCACAGGTGTTCTCTCGTCGCTGCTCAACCTGCTGATCCTCGGCAGCCTGCTCGCCGACACGGCGCGCGGCGAAATCCTCCCTTCGGCTCTGGTCTGGCTGCCCGGCTCCCTGGCCGCCGGCGCAATCTTGGGGGCCCTCGGCGGCCTGCTCGGCTCCCGCGGCGCCGGCGGCTGCGAACCCCTCGTGGGCCAACCGCTGTTCGACCCCGACGGCCTCGCCGACCGCGCCTGGGACGCCGCCTTCGCGTCGGTGGCCGGCGCCGCCACCCTGCTGCTGATCGTCGCCGGCGGCGTGGTCACGGGCCAGCAGGCCGGCCTCGCCGTCGTCGACTGGCCCAACTCGTTCGGCTCCAACATGTTCCTCTATCCCCTGTCGCGCATGACCGGGGGCATCTATTTCGAGCACAGCCACCGGCTGATCGGGTCGCTGGTGGGGTTCACGACCTTGGTGCTGGCCATCCAGCTCTGGCGGGTCGAGAACCGGCGCTGGGTCAAGGGGCTCGCAGGCGCCGCGCTGGCCATGGTCATCATCCAGGGGATCCTGGGCGGCCTGCGGGTCACCGGCCACTTCACCATGAGCCAGGATGCGGCGATCACCACTCCGAGCATCACCCTCGCGGTGGTCCACGGAGTGTTCGCCCAGCTCTTCCTTTCCACACTCGTGGCCCTGTTCTGCGTGACGACGCCCCTGTGGCGCCGGGCTGTGGCCGCGATCCACCCGGGCGCCGGGATCGACCACGGCCTGTCGCGGATCCTGGTGATCATGGTTATCGTGCAACTGATGCTCGGGGCCGTCCTGCGCCACGTGGCCCACGGCCTGCTGTTCCATATCACCATGGCGACGATCGTGGCCGGCACGGCCCTGTTCGCCGGCATGAGGGCCTGGGGCGAGCATCGCGGACAGCCGGTGATCCCGTACCTCGGCCGGGGGCTGATGGTGCTGGTGACGACGCAGCTGGTCCTGGGCGTGCTGGCCCTCTGGGGCACGAGCCTGACCACGACCCGCCAGGCGCCGCATCTGCTCGACGTGATCTTCACGACGACCCATCAGACCGTCGGCGCGGTGATCCTCACGATGTCGGTGATGCTCATGCTCTGGACCCGACGACTGGTCCGCTCGCAGGCCTGACCCGCCCGCGGCCGGTCCCCATCCGAGAGGAGCGACCATGGCCCGCGTTTCCGATATCCTCGCCGTCAAAGGCGATACCGTGCACAGCATCTCCCCCGAGGCGACCGTCTACGACGCCATCTCCGTCATGAGCACCCACGGCGTCGGCGCCCTGCTCGTGCGCGACGACGAGATCCGCGGCATCCTCACCGAGCGCGACTACCTGCGTAAGGTCGCCCTGATGGGCCGCTCGTCCCGCGAGACGCCTGTGAGCAGTATCATGTCCACGGCCCTGGTTTTCGCCACACCCGACCAGGATGTCGAGGAGGTACTGGCCACAATGTCCGAAGCGCGGATCCGCCACCTGCCGATCATGCACGAGGGCAAGCTCGCAGGCCTGATCTCCATCGGCGACTGCGTCAAGCAGATCAGCCACGACCGCAAGGCCCAGGTGCGACTGCTGAGCGAGTACATCACGGGCGGATATCCGGGATAAGCATGCTCCTAATCCCCGAACAACAATATCGGCCCCCGCATGCCGCGGGGGCCGATTGCCGTCTTGTGGTGCCTTCGCCGTTATGACACTTTACTCACCATAAGGACACACCCGGCCGCCAGCCGGGCCGCACATCGGCATCACCCACCATTCTCGGCGCAATCCCGCCGCGGGAGGTCGTCATGGCTCAGACCGTCATCGAGAAAATCACTCAGGCCCACGCCGTCGATCTGGCCGCCGGTGTCGAACTGCACGCAGGCGATTTCGTGACCTTGATCCCCGACCTGATCATGACCCACGACAACACCGCCGCGGTGCTGAACAAGTTCGAATCGCTGGGCGTGGAGAAGATCCACAACCCGCGCCAGCCCGTATACGCCCTGGATCACGACATCCAGAACAGGAGCGAGGGCAACCTGGCCAAGTACGCGCGCATCGAAGCCTTCGCCAAGGCCCAGGGCGTCGACTTCTACCCCGCGGGCACCGGCATCGGACACCAGGTCATGCTCGAGAACGGTTACGTCAAGCCGGGCGGCTTCTGCGTGGCCAGCGACAGTCACTCGAACATGTACGGCGCCGTGGGTGCCGTGGGTACGCCGGTCGTCCGCACCGACGCCGCGGCCATCTGGGCCACGGGCCGCTTCTGGTGGCAGATCCCGCGCACCGTGCGCGTGAACCTCACGGGCGAGCTGCGCGACGGCGTGACGGGCAAGGACGTCATCCTCACCCTCTGCGGCATGTACAACGCGGGCGAAGTGCTCAACGCTGCTCTCGAGTTCGCCGGCCCCGGCATCTCCAGCCTTTCGATGGACGCGCGCATGACCATCGCCAACATGACCACCGAGTGGGGCGCCCTGGTGGGCTGGTTCCCCT